>NZ_JBHXQY010000001.1:0-252294 GCF_042716955.1 Nocardiopsis sp. NPDC058631
GGGCTGGTCGGCCTCCCGGCCGCCGCTTACGTCGTGTCAGGGGCCGGGAGGGCCCGGCCCCGCGCCGGTCACGGGTCGAGGTCGGCGGCGGAGCGCTCGGCGAACACGGCCATGGCCTTGGCCGTCACCGGTCCGGGCTCGGACGAGACCTGTCGGCCGTCGATGTGCAGGATCGGTTGGACGTCGCGACCCGTCGAGGTCAAGAACGCCTCGGAGGCCTCCGGCAGTCGCTCCATCGGCACGTCCGCCTCCTCGCCTCCGAACCACTCCAGGACCAGCTCCCGGGTGATGCCCGCGAGCGGCCCGGCCGACAGGGGCGGGGTGACCAGCGCGCCGTCGAGCACCACGAAGATGTTGCTGCCGGTGCCCTCGCAGAGGTTCCCGCTCACGTTGCGAAAGACCGCCTCGCTCGCCCCCCTCTCCTTGGCGTGGGCCAGCGCGCGCACGTTGTCGGCGTACGAGGTGGTCTTGAGGCCCGCCAGGGCGCCGAACTCGTTACGCGGCCACGGGGCCAGCGCCACGTCCGTGTGCGGGGGGATCCCCGGGAAGGGGCCCAGCGCCACGATGACGGTCTGCTCACCCGGGGAGCGGTCCGATCCCAGCGGGCCCGCGCCGTCGGTCACGGTGACGCGCACACGGGCGTCGGCCAACTCGGGGTTGGCGGCCACGGCCAGGGCGACGCCGTCGGCGACCAGCTCCAGGTCGGGCTCGGCCATCCCCAGACCCGCCGCGGAGCGGGCCAGCCTGCGCAGGTGGCGGGTGAGCGCGAACGGGCGGCCGTTGCGGGACCGCACGGTCTCGAAGACCCCGTCCCCCACGGTGATCCCGTGGTCGAGCGCGGAGATGCGCGCCTCGCTCTCGTCGACGACGGCGCCGCGGCCGTACCCGGCACCCGCGATCCACACCCTCATTCCAACCCCCACGTTCTCAAGTGCCCAGGTCGGGCCGGTGACTTCCCGATACTCCCACCTCGGCGGCCACCGGGGCCCGGGGCCCTCCCTACCCGCCGTGCCTCGGGATTGGCAAGGGCAGTGACCAGCACCGGCCTCCGATCCGGCTTCCACCGCGCCGGGAGCCGCCCATCAGGACTGGTCACACGCTTCGAACCCGAGCACGGACCGCCCGACACACGCTGTGACTGCCAGACAGATAAGTTACGAATGACTATCATCTGGGCAACGCTTATGCGGGACCGGTCGCAGCTGATCCGAGCTCTCCCCTCCCGACCGATCCTGCCGCACCCCGGGTGCACGTGTCCCCGGCACACCCGAACACTGACAGAGCAAAGAGAGACATGACCCCACCGAGCACCGCCCGCGGAGAACTCAGCTGGCTGCTGGACGACCTCCTCACGCGCGCCTCCGGAACACAGCACGCCATCGTGCTGTCCACCGACGGGCTCCTCATGGCCACCTCCAGCGGCCTCGACCGCCCTGCCGCCGAACACCTGTCGGCCATCGCCTCGGGGCTGCACAGCCTCGCGGGCGGGGCGAGCAGGCAGTTCTCCGCCGGCGACATCCGCCAGAGCATCATCGAGATGGACCGCGCCTTCCTCTTCGTCGCCGCCGCAGGCGAGGGAGCCTGCATGGCGCTGATGTCCGACTCCGACAGCGACGTGGGCCTGATCGCCTACGAGATGAACAAGGTCATCGAACGCGTCGGCCAGTACCTCTCCGCGCCCCCGCGCCCCGACATGCCCTCGACACCCGCGCACGTGGAGAACTGACTCCTGCCACCGCGGCAGGTCGTCCGCTGGGCCTGCCACGGCAGGGCGCGGGCGCGGTTCCGCGTGCGCCCCACCGATCCGATTTCGCGCTTGGCCGGGTATCCGCTAGAGTTCTTAACGCAGCGAGGGGGACGGACGAGGGAGATCTCGGAGGTCCACAGCACTCGCCGTGCGGACGTGGCTCAGCTGGTAGAGCATCACCTTGCCAAGGTGAGGGTCGCGGGTTCGAATCCCGTCGTCCGCTCGGAGAGGCCCGCATGGGTGTCACTCGACGGTCCCCCATGTCGTTTCCTGGCGGAGTGGCCGAGTGGTTGAGGCAAGGGACTGCAAATCCCTGCACACGGGTTCGATTCCCGTCTCCGCCTCGCAGTACGCAGTACCTCATCCCCCGATGAGGGCGATTAGCTCAGTTGGTTAGAGCGCTACCTCGACACGGTAGAGGTCACAGGTTCGAGTCCTGTATCGCCCACTCGACTCAAGGCGACCCTGTTCGCGCGTCACCGCGCTCACCGGGTCGCCTTCGTCATTCCCCGGGGGACGGCCCCCCAGACCCCCGGTCATGCGCCACCACAGGTCAGAGAGTCATCTGGCCGTGGCGGCGAAGATGATCATCCCGCCCTGGGAGATATCTGGGAGATCGACTTCGAAGCGGGTTCCTCCGGGAGCCCGCTTTCGCTGTTTCCACGGTGGTGCTCTTGCGGGATCGGCGCCAAACCGAACAGCCGGTCCCGCTCCCAGTAGGTCAGAGCGTCCACGCTCCGCACCCACCGGCCTTCCAGCACGCTGCGTACACGCCGCTCCATCTCCGGGGTGACGTGTTCGTAGACCCGGCCCATCCCCGGAACCGTGTGGCCGAGCCTGGTCGCGCGGGCGACATCGCGTGCCTGGCCGGTGACCACCGCGCGATCGACTTCGTCAAGTTCTTGCCCCTCATCGATCGGCGAGTGCCCGCTGGGTTGGACGTGCACCCGGTCTGCGACAACTACGCCACCCGCAAGGCCCCCGCAGGCAAGGTCTGGTTGGCCGCCCACCCGCGTTTCCACATGCGTTTCACCCCGACCGGGTCGTCCAGGTCGAACGCGGGTTCGCCTACCTGAACAGCCAACTTCGTCCACGATCCCCCACGGGTCATGGACAGTGGGAGGGAGCCGTCCAAGGGCTGAGCCCTACCCTTGCGAACCTGCTGTGCGATTCCTCGGGCCGGGATGCAGGCGGTTGTACTACCTCCGTGATGTGGGGACGAAACGGAGATCGCAAGGTCTCCCAACCGCTCCAACGGGCCTGAACGGCTCCCAGGGACAGCAGCCCGGGGACGCTCCGCCCTCCACCCGGCCCCCGCACGAGAGGTCCCAGGGCGCGCCGCCCGACGGCGGCCACCACCCCCGCGCCTCCCCGGAGGGTCCGGCGGACCGCCCCGAGGGGCGGGAGGGGTCTGCGCAGGAGCGCCCGGCCACCGACCAGTGACACGCGGCCGGACCCCGGTCCCGGCCCGGCCCGCCCCCGCGGGCGGGGCGCGGTGGGCCGTCGCCGATCCGGGGTGCCCCGCCCCCGCGGGCGGGGCGCGGTGGGGCGCGGAGACCACAGGGGAGGAACACCGTGGTTACCCTCCCGATCGGCGGGTACACGGGTAGCACCCCGGAACACACCTACTCCCCCGGAGGCACACGTGTTCGCCACCATCGCCGCCGTCCTGTTCGGACTGGCGCTGCTCCTGGAGCTCCTCGGACAGAACATCCAGGACCTGGTCACCCCGAGGACCCTCACCCTCGCCGGTCTGCTGTTCCTCGCCCTGCACGTGGCCGGCTACGGCTCCGGCTGGGGGCGCCGCGGCCGCCGGTGACCCCGGCTCCCGTGCCGGTTCCGTCACGGCCCCGCCGCGGGTCTCCCGCACCGGGCCGCGCGGGCCCGGCGCGGCCCGCCCGGCCCGAGCCGGGCTTTCGACATGCGGGAAACACGGTTTGCTTCCGGTCCGCCCACCCCCTGCAGTGGCCCACGTCCTGTTGTCGACGACAGGGGTGGACGTTGCGCATCTGAGGTCCGCGACCATCACGCGGTACGGCTGAGCCGTACACCGGTCACGCTACGACTGGCTTCCACGCCGTCCGTGACCGCGCGTGTCTGCGACCTCGGCGCCAGTGGTCCCCGACCTCCCGGGACCCGGCTTCCTCGATCCGGCCGCCGCGTGGTGCTCGCCCACGAAACCACCTGTCACAGCGCTTGCGACCGCGAGGACCACCATGTCGAGTGCACCCGCCACCGGAGTCTTTCTGACCTGCTCCGCCCTGTCCTTCCAGTGGGCGGACGGCACGCCCGTCCTCGACGGGCTCTCCCTCACCGTCGGCCAGGGCCGTACCGGGCTCGTCGGCGCCAACGGCACCGGCGAGTCCACCCTGCTGCGCACGCTCGCCGGGCAGCTCGCGCCCGCGGCCGGCGAGGCCGAGGTGTTCGTGCCGATGCGGTTCCTACCGCAGCGGCTGGACCTGCTCGACGACGAGCTGAGCGTGATGGAGAACGCGTCGCGCATGGCGCCGGGGGTCACCGACCAGCAGATCCGGTCCCAGCTCGCACGGTTCCTGTTCAAGGGCAAGCGCGCCGAACAGGCCGCGGGCACCCTCTCGGGCGGGGAGCGCCTCCGGGCCGCCCTCGCCGCGCCGGTCCCGCAGCTGCTCCTGCTGGACGAGCCGACCAACAACCTCGCCAGGTCCGGCGTGCGGCAGCTGTCGGGAGCGCTCGACTCCTTCGAGGGCGCGCTCGTGATCGCCGGCCACGACCTGTCCTTCCTGGAGCCGGTCGGGATCACCCGGTGGCTGCCCGTGGACGAGGAACTGCGGGAGACCACCGCCGAGGGGGTGCGCGAGGCGCTGGAGGCGGAGGAGTCGGGGTGAGGTGCCCGCGGGTCGCGTTCGGATCGGGGGGCCGGTGAGTAGCGTTGTTCCCATGAGCAACGGAGAGAACGCTGTTCCCGAGATCGACCCGTCCGTGCCGCCGAGCGGGACCGGCTGCCAGGAGTGCGCGGAGGGCGGCGGGTGGTGGGTGCACCTGCGCCGGTGCGCCGCCTGCGGGCACGTCGGCTGCTGCGACTCGTCGCCCGCCCGGCACGCCACGCTTCACCACGAGGACACGGGCCACCCGATCATCCAGAGCTTCGAACCGGGCGAGGACTGGTTCTTCGACTTCCGGGGGCAGCAGATGGCGATCGGCCCGGAGCTCGCGCCGCCGAGCAGCCACCCGGTGGAACAGCCGGTTCCCGGACCCGAGGGGCAGGTCCCGCCCGACTGGAAGGAGCGCGTCAACCCCTGAGCCCCGGGCGCCCGACGCCCCTCCCCGCCACCCGGGGACGTCCGCCGCAGGCCGCCGCCCGTGTGAAGGACGCCCCCAGGTGGCGGCCAGTTCCCGCCGGGTGGCTAGGGTGCCCGTGATCCACCCTCCCGTGGGCCCCGGCAACGGCGCCGGAACGAACGCCCCGGCATCACACCTGACGATCAGGAGGAACCCGGCATGTTCCGCAAAGTGCTCGTGGCCAACCGAGGCGAGATCGCCATCCGCGCCCTGCGCGCCGGATACGAACTGGGCGCCCGCACCGTCGCCGTCTTCCCCCACGAGGACCGCAACTCCCTCCACCGGCTCAAGGCCGACGAGGCCTACCAGATCGGCGAGCCGGGCCACCCGGTCCGCGCCTACCTGTCCGTCGACGAGATCGTCCGCGCCGCACACGAGGCCGGGGCCGACGCGGTCTATCCGGGCTACGGCTTCCTGTCCGAGAACCCCGGGCTGGCCCGTGCCTGCGCGGAGGCGGGCATCACCTTCGTCGGCCCGCCCGCCGAGGTCCTGGACCTGACCGGCAACAAGGCCAGCGCCGTGGCCGCCGCCCGGGAGGCCGGCGTCCCGGTCCTGGAGTCCAGCGAGCCCTCCGACGACGTGGAGGCCCTGGTCGCCGCCGCCGAGGGGATCGGCTTCCCGCTGTTCGTCAAGGCCGTCGCGGGCGGAGGCGGACGCGGTATGCGCCGCGTCCTGCACGCCACGCAGCTGCGCGAGTCGATCGAGGCCGCCATGCGCGAGGCCACCACCGCCTTCGGGGACGCCACGGTGTTCCTGGAGAGGGCCGTGGTGAACCCGCGCCACATCGAGGTGCAGATCCTCGCCGACGGGCAGGGCGGCGTGGTCCACCTCTTCGAGCGGGACTGCTCGCTGCAACGGCGGCACCAGAAGGTCATCGAGCTGGCGCCGGCACCCAACCTGGACCCCGCGCTGCGCGACCGCATCTGCCAGGACGCGGTCCGCTTCGCCCGCCAGATCGGCTACCGCAACGCGGGCACGGTCGAGTTCCTGGTCGGTGAGGACGGCACCCACGTCTTCATCGAGATGAACCCGCGCATCCAGGTCGAGCACACGGTGACCGAGGAGGTCACCGACGTGGACCTCGTCCAGTCCCAGCTGCGGATCGCCTCCGGCGAGACCCTGGCCGACCTCGGGATCGCGCAGGAGACCGTCTACCTGCGCGGAGCGGCCCTCCAGTGCCGCATCACCACCGAGGACCCGGCCAACGACTTCCGCCCCGACACCGGGATCATCAGCGCCTACCGCTCCCCCGGCGGCTCGGGCATCCGCCTCGACGGCGGCACCTCCGCCGCGGGCACCGAGATCAGCCCGCACTTCGACTCCCTGCTGGTCAAGCTGACCTGCCGCGGCCGCGACCTGGCCACGGCGGTGAGCCGCGCCCGCCGGGCCGTGGCCGAGTTCCGCATCCGCGGCATCTCCACCAACATCCCCTTCCTCCAGGCGGTGCTGGAGGACCCCGACTTCCAGGCCGGACGGGTCACCACCTCCTTCATCGAGGAGCGTCCGCAGCTGCTGACCGCGCGGCCCTCCGCCGACCGCGGCACGCGGCTGCTGACCTACCTGGCCGACGTGACGGTGAACAAGCCGCACGGGGGGCGCCCCCACCTGGTGGACCCGGTCACGAAGCTGGCGCCGCTGCCCGCCGGGTCGCCGTCCCCGGGATCGCGCCAGCGCCTGGCGAAGCTCGGCCCGGAGGGGTTCGCGCGCTGGCTGCGCGAGTCGCCGCAGCTGGGGGTGACCGACACCACGTTCCGGGACGCCCACCAGTCGCTCCTGGCCACACGGGTCCGTACCAAGGACCTGCTCGCGGTGGCGCCCACGGTCGCCCACACCCTTCCCGAACTGCTGTCGCTGGAGGCCTGGGGCGGCGCCACCTACGACGTGGCGCTGCGCTTCCTGGCGGAGGACCCCTGGGAGAGGCTGGCCGCGCTCCGTGAGGCCGTGCCCAACATCTGTCTCCAGATGCTGCTGCGCGGTCGCAACACCGTGGGCTACACCCCCTACCCGACGGAGGTCACCAACGCCTTCGTCCGGGAGGCCGCGGCCACGGGCGTGGACATCTTCCGGATCTTCGACGCGCTCAACGACGTCGAGCAGATGCGCCCGGCGATCGAGGCGGTGCGCGAGACCGGCACGGGGGTGGCGGAGGTCGCGCTGTGCTACACCTCCGACCTGTCCGACCCGGCGGAGAAGCTGTACACGCTGGACTACTACCTGAAGCTCGCCGAGCGGATCGTCGACGCGGGCGCGCACGTGATCGCGGTCAAGGACATGGCCGGCCTGCTGCGCGCCCCGGCCGCCGCACGCCTGGTCTCGGCCCTGCGCCGGGAGTTCGACCTGCCGGTGCACGTCCACACCCACGACACGGCGGGCGGCCAGCTGGCCACCTACCTCGCGGCGGTCAACGCCGGGGCGGACGCCGTGGACGGGGCCGTGTCGTCGATGGCCGGGACGACCTCGCAGCCGTCGCTGTCGGCCATCGTGGCCGCCTTCGACCACTCCGAGCACGCGACCGGCCTGAGCCTGGACGCGGTCAACGAGCTGGAGCCGTACTGGGAGGCCGTGCGCCGGGTCTACGCGCCGTTCGAGGCCGGGCTGTCGTCGCCGACCGGGCGGGTCTACCACCACGAGATCCCGGGCGGCCAGCTGTCCAACCTGCGCACGCAGGCGATCGCGCTGGGGCTGGGCGACCACTTCGAGGAGGTGGAGGCGATGTACGCCGCCGCCGACCGGATGCTCGGCCGCCTGGTGAAGGTCACGCCCTCCTCCAAGGTGGTGGGCGACCTGGCCCTGCACCTGGTCGGGGCGGGGGTGTCCCCGGCCGACTTCGAGGCCGAACCGGGACGGTTCGACGTCCCGGACTCGGTGGTCGGGTTCCTGCGCGGCGAACTGGGGGTCCCGCCCGGCGGGTGGCCCGAGCCGTTCCGCACGCGGGCGCTGGCCGGCCGCGCGGACGCGCGCCCGGTGGCGGAGCTGTCGGAGGAGGACCGGGACGGGCTGGCCGACGACCGGCGGGCGACGCTCAACCGGCTGCTGTTCCCCGGCCCGACGCGGGAGTTCGAGGAGCACCGTGACGCCTACGGCGACACCAGCGTGCTGTCCAGCGCGGACTTCTTCTACGGTCTGGACGCGGGGGAGGAGCACGTGGTCGACCTGTCCCCCGGTGTGCGGCTCCTCATCGGGCTGGAGGCCCTGGGAGAGGCCGACGAGCGCGGGGTGCGCACGGTGATGGCCACGCTCAACGACCAGTTGCGACCGCTCCAGATCCGGGACCGGGCGCTGGCCTCCAAGGTGCGCGCCGCGGAGAAGGCGGACAAGTCCAACCCGGGGCACATCGCCGCGCCCTTCGCGGGCGTGGTCACGCCGACGGTCGCCGAGGGCGACGAGGTCGAGGCCGGGGCGACGGTGGCCACCATCGAGGCGATGAAGATGGAGGCGTCGATCACCGCGCCGCGGGCGGGCACCGTCACCCGTCTGGCGATCGACTCCGTGACGCGGGTGGAGGGCGGCGACCTGCTGGTCTGCCTGCGCTGACGCCGGACCCCGGGCTTCCCGTACCGAGGCCCGGGCCGGCGGGGGCGGCGGCCGGTCCCTCACGGGGCGGGCGCCGCCCCCGCGTCGTCCCCGGGCGGTTCCGGCGGCCGGGCGGTTCCGGCTCCGCGGGGGCAGCCCCGGCGGGCCGCGTACCCTCGAAGTGTGACGAACACGCTCAATCCCGACACCCCCGGGGTCGTGGCCGCCCGGATGCGGGAGGTCCTGGGAGCTGGGCCGGTGGCCGTGCTGACCGGGGCGGGGGTCTCCACGGACTCCGGGATCCCCGACTACCGTGGGCCCGGCTCCCCGCCGCGCAAGCCGATGACGTACCAGCAGTTCGTGGGCGACGCCGCGTTCCGCCGCCACTACTGGGCCCGCAACCACGTCGGCTGGCACTACGTGCACCGGACCCTGCCCAACGACGGCCACCGCGCACTGGCCGAACTGGAGGCGGCGGGAGCGGTGTCCGCCGTCATCACCCAGAACGTGGACACCCTGCACGAGGTGGCGGGCAGCCGGCGCGTCGTCGACCTGCACGGCCGCTACGACCGGGTGGTCTGCCTGGCCTGCGCCGAGGTCGTCAGCCGGGCGAGCCTGGCCGAGCGCCTCACCGCCCTGAACCCCGACTTCGCCGACGGCGTCGCCGATGTCGAGGTCGCACCGGACGCCGACGCGGTCCTGGCGTCCACCGAGGGGTTCCGGGTGGCGGACTGCGGCTCCTGCGGGGGCATGCTCAAACCGGACATCGTGTACTTCGGCGAGAACGTGCCCAAACCGCGCGTGCTGGAGGGCTACCGGCTCGTGGACGAGGCCTCGGCCCTGCTGGTGGCGGGTTCGTCGCTGACGGTCTTCTCGGGGCGCCGGTACGTCAAGCGCGCGGCCGAGCAGGGCAAGCCGGTGGTGATCCTGAACAGGGGGGAGACCCGGTCGGACGGCGTCGCCGCGCTCACCGTGGACGCGGGCTGTTCGCAGGTCCTGCGCTCCCTCGTCCGCGCCTACACCCCCTGAGCCGCGGCGCCGGGCACCCGTACCGGTGCGGGTGCCGCCGGGGCCGGGCGGGCAGGACCCCCTCGCGGAAGGCGAGCGGGCGGTGACCGCCCGGCCGCAGCCCGCGCCCCGTTCCTCCTGCGGCTCGCGCGGCGACCGGCCGCCCCCGCGCCGTGACCGTGTACCCGTCGCGGGCCCGGTCGGCACGCGTGCGCGGTCATCGGGGTCCGCCCGCTAACGGACGCGCTGGAACTCCACCATCCGCTCCACCCGCCGGAAGCCGAACCGCAGGTTGACGTCCCTCATCGGCGCGTTGGCCGGGTCCACCCACGTGCGCACCTGGGTGGAACCCGGGTACTCGCGGGCGAGCACCTCCAGGTTGCGCAGCTTCAGCGCGGAGCCCAGCCGCAGCCCCCGGTGGGCGCGCATCACCAGCGTGTCCTCCTGGTAGACCTCTCCCCCGCTCTCGGCGGGGACGAGGACCATGCTGTACCCGGCCAGCCCGCCGGAGGGAGACTGCGCGACGGAGACGACGGTGCCGTACTCCTGTTCCTCGCGGCGCCTCTCCTCCGCCCTGACCCGCGCCGCGTCCCACACCTCGGGCTCGGTGTCCAGCCCACCCGTGGGCACGTCCTCCGCCATGGCCGTGCGCATCTTCGCGTAGGCCTCCACCAGCTCCTCCGGACACGCGCCCGTCCAGGTCCGCACCCGGTACGGCCCGGTGTGGGTGGGGATCGCGGCCAGCCTCCCGGGCTCCACCGGCAGGTCGAGCACGAGGTAGTCCTCCTCGTGCGCGGACTCGAACCCGTGTGCCAGGGCGAACCCGGCCCCCGGCCACTCCTCGGCTGCCCACCCGTCGGGAACGTAGACCTCGCCCAGCGCCGTGGTGCGTCCCTCCTCCGCCATCACCCCCTCGGCGAGGGCGAGCAGGGCGCTGCCGTGCCCGCGGCGGCGGCAGTCCCGGGCCACCGACACGTCCAGCTCGGCCAGGTGCCGGTTCTCCAGGTCGGGCAGTTCCATGAGCAGGGTGCCCACGACCCGGCCGGCCTCGGTCGCGGCGTACACCCGGTACCTCCGGTCCTCCCGGTGCGCGGTGACCATCCCCCGCAGGTCCGCGTAGCCCATGACGGCGGCTTCCGGCCGGTCGGCCAGGGCCGCCTCCCGCATGGTCGAGTGCCAGGCGCGCAGCGCCGTGTCGTCCGTGGTGTCGATGCGGCTGATCACCGGATCGGTTCCTCTCGTCGGGTCGGAGTACGTCATCGGCTCGGCGCGTCCTCCCGCGCCGGCTCGTCGAAGCGGCGCAGGCGCGGCGACGCCGCGGCCAGCAGGGCTGCGGCGAGGCCCGCCAGCCCCGCGATCCCCAGCAGCAGGGCCGTCGCCCCCGTCCTGCCCTCACCGAGGAGGCCGGACGCGGCCTCCGCGCCACCGTTCTCGAACAGCGGTGTCAGGAGGTGGTCGACCACGGGCCCGGCCACGAGGAGGCCGAGCGGCAGCGAGGACTGTGCGAGCAGGCGGCGGGCACCGAAGACGCGCCCCTGCACCTGCGTCGGCACCCGCGCCTGCCAGATGGCCTGGTAGGCGGAGTTGACGGCGGGCAGTGCGGCCCCCGCCGCGAACGCCGAGGCCGCCCACAGCCACGGCGTCTGCGCGATCCCCATCAGGAGGGGGCCCGCGGCGGATCCGACCGCCGTCCCCCCGAGGACGAGCGGCACCCGGCCCACCCGCGCCCCGACCGCGCCGACCACCAGCGCCCCCGCGACGCCGCCGGCGCCGCCGACCGCCAGCACCGCCCCCAGGACCGCCGGGTCGTCCCCGCTGCGCAGCATGAGCAGCGGTGTCGTCAGGGCGTAGGACACCGCACCGGAGAGGTTGAGCACGAAGAAGAGGGCGAGGAGGGTCCACAGCCCCCGGCGCCGGGCGATGTAGAGGAAGCCGAACGCCAGGTCTGCGCGGAGCACCGACCACGGTCGCGGCCCCTCCCGCGGCCCGCCCCGCGCGTCCCGCCGCCCCGCCGCGCGGTCCGGCCCCGGTTCGGGAACACGCACCGCCAGCAGGGTGAGGACCGCGAACCCGAACGTGAACAGGTCCAGGGCGAGGACGACTGACAGGTCCGCCACCCTCAGCAGGACACCGCCCAGGGCGGGGGCGAGGATCTCCGAGCCCGGGCCGGCGAGGCTGATCATCCCGTTGGCCCGGACGAGGCCTGCCTCGGGGACCAGGAGGGGCACCAGCGCGGAGTAGGCGACCATGTGCAGGGACTCCATCACGCCCTCGACCACGGCGATCACGTACAGGTGCCAGATCTCCAGGCCGCCGTTGAGGTAGAGGACCAGGACCGTGCAGGACGTGGCGGCGAGGACTGTGTCGCCGACCAGGATCGCGGCACGGCGGCCGCAGCGGTCCACGACCACTCCGGCGACGGGCGCCACGGCCAGGCCGGGGGCGAGGGAGAACAGGGTCAGCAGGGCGAAGAGCGTCGCCGAACCCGACTCGCCCCACACCCACAGGGTCACCGCGAACCACGCCGTGCCCGATCCGATCACGGAGAGGAACTGGCCCGCCCAGACCAGGGAGAATCCGCGCATGCCCGCCGCTACCCCGCCTCGCGCCGGGCCGCGTCCGCCCTGGGTGGAAGCGGCGGGATGGTGACCAGGGTGAAGCGCTCCTCGGCCGCGACGGGGGCCACCCAGTGCCAGGCGCGGGGGTCGTGCTCGACGCGGGTTCCGGCGCGGTCGGGCACGAACACCACCGTCGCCTCGTCGTGCTGGGCGTTCAGCCCGTCCCGGTCGGAGGTGGTGAGCATGTACAGCCCCTGGCGAAGGGAGTCGCGGTGCGGCAGCACGTAGTCGCCCCGGTCGTACCGGCTGACCTGGACGTAGTAGTCGTCTCGGCGGGTGCCCGCCGGGGCGGCGTCGCCCACGACGAGTTCGGTGTGCCGGGAGCGGGCCCCGTCCAGGTCCGCCGGGGCGGAGGGCGGCAGGCCGGTCATCGCCGCTGCCACCTCCCCCAGGAGGGTGTGGGCGGCGGGCACGTCCACCCGGTCGGTGGTGGGGGGCATCGGGGTCTCCTTCACTCCAGGTCGGTCAGGTCGACGGGTTCGGTGTCGGGGAAGGCGCGCCGCAGCGCGGCCGTGTCGGGGTGGGCGGCCACCTCCAGGAGGAGCTGGAGGACGGCCGTGCGCCCCCACCCGGCACGGGAGCCCATCGCGACCTTGAACAGTCCGCGCCCCTCCTTCAGGGAGGGGACCACGCACTCGAACCGGTGGGCGCGGAAGCCGAAGCTGGACCCGTGGACGAGGGGGAGCCGGCGGCGCCGGGCCTCGGCGCGCAGGACCCCCAGCAGGAATCCGTGGTGGTCGAGCCGGTCCTCGCGCAGGTGGCAGACGACGAAGGGCGCCTGCGCCCACGGCAGGGCCCGGTGGTCGGACAGGGAGGGGTGGGCGATCCGGGCGAAGAGGCCCCCGCGTTGTTCGGCGAGCAGGCGTGCGGCGAGGGCGTTGTTGCGGAAGACGGCGCGGGTGTGGTCGCGGGCGTTCGCCCGGTCCAGGACGAACGGTGCGCTGAGCAGCGCGAGGGTGTCCAGGCCGGGGCCGGCACCGGTGACGGTGCGCATCTTGCGCAGGTAGGCGGCGAGGTCGCGGGCCGGGGGCAGGGAGGGGTCCTCGCGTGGCGCGTACAGGGACACGACGCCCAGGTTGCCGAGTTCGAGTCCGCGCTGGTCGAGTTTGAGCCCGGAGCGCACCTCGGCCAGCAGGAGTCCGGGGGCGGCGAGCTCCTCGACGAGCCGTTCCATGGGCCAGGCCGGGGACACGAGGGTGGAGTCGACGACCACCAGGCCGGGCCGCCCGCCGCGCCGCTCCCGCCATGCGCGCAGCAGGGCGGGCAGGTCCAGGACCTCCAGCTCCCACTCGTAGCGGACGGGTTCGAGGAGGAGGACGTCGGCGCCGCCGCCGGTGACGGCGGCGCGCAGCTCCTCCTGGGTCCCGGCCCGTGTCCAGCGCAGGCAGTCGTCGCCGATCAGGTCGAGCAGGACCGCGGTCTCGTAGTAGGCGCCCCACATGGTCAGGCGCAGGGGGTGGTCGGCGGTGGGGCGGGTGAGCCCCTGGTAGCCCTGGACGACCCCGGCGATGGCGGCCATACCGCTGGAGTAGACGACGTGGGCCGCGTCGTGGCCGCGGAGCCGGGTGTCCTGGGCGGTGAGGCGGTCCTCCAGCGCGTGGCACTCGATGTTGCGCTCGTAGCTGTGCGTGGAGGGCCTGCCCGCGGGCAGGCGCATGGGTGTTCCCAGCGGCGGTGACTTGAGGAGGGGGTCCGTGAAGCCGTGGGCGTGGGTCGTCCACAGCGCGCGGAAGCCGGCCTCGGCGTCGTCGAGCGCGCGTTCGAGCCGGGGGCCGGGTGCGAGGAGGTGCAGCGCGGCGGTCTCCTCCCGCCAGTGGTCCAGACCGGGAACGGCGCGGGCGGTCCCGTCCGGGGCGGGCGCGCCGTCGGCGCCCGGGGGGAAGCAGAGGTCGGCCAGCCGTTGGAGGGCGGTGACGTCCGGGTCCGGGTCGGGTGGCGCCGCGGCGGAGGGGGCCTCGCCGCCCTGCGGCTCCGGGGCCCGGCGCGCGGCGCGGCGGGATGTCCCGGTCATACCCGTCCCCCTCCGTCCCCGCCCACGGCGACCTCCCGTGGGCGCCCCCACCCGTGCAGGTCGCGCGCCATGCTCGCGGTGTAGGCCCCGGCGGCGTTGAACACGAGGCGGTCCCCCTCGTGCAGCGGGGGCAGCGCCACCTCCTCGGCGAGCACGTCGTTCTCGTAGCAGGTCACCCCCGCGACCAGGTGGGGCTCGGGCGTCCCGCCGCGCTCGGGTATCCGGGCCACGACCCGGGGGCGCCCCCAGGTGAAGAGGTTCCAGCCGGAGGCGTCGGCCGTGGCGCACCTGCCGCCGTCCGGGTGGGGTTCGACGGAGCGCAGGGACACCACGAGGAAGCCTGCCAGTGCGGTCAGGAGCATGCCGGGTTCGAGCAGGACGCGCACCCGCGTGCCCGCGAGGCTGTCGGCGACGCGCCTCCAGGCCTCTTGCGCCCTGCGCCGGTCGGCGTACAGGGTCGTGAAGCCGCCGCCGAGGTTGAGTTCCCGGACCTCGGGGAACACGCGTGTGCAGCCTGCGAGCGCGGCTGCCAGGCGCTCGGCGCGCCGGGGCGTGCCGATCTCACCGCTGTGGACGTGCAACCGGGTGACCCTGGTCCCCGTCTCGGTGAGGATGCGGTGCAGCACGGGCGAGGCGGGGTCCACGCCGAACCGGCTCAGGCGGCGTCCGGCGGTCCGGTCCGCCTCGGCGACGGGGACGCGCAGGCGCAGCCCGATCTCGGACGGGGGGTCGGGGGCGCGGGTGAGGGCCCGCAGCTGGTCGAGGCCGTCGACGTCCACCAGCGCGCCCTCCCGTGCCATGGATGCCAGGTCCTCTCCGGTCAGGCCGGGCCCGGTGACGCTGACCGGGGCCATTCCCGCGTCCCGTGCCGCCCGCCACTCCGCGGGTGAGGCGGCGTCGGCGCCGACGCCCAGCCCGGCCAGGTGGCGGAGCAGGGGCGCGAAGCGGTTGGCCTTGAGCGCGAAGAGCAGGACGGGGTCGCCCAGGCAGGCCAGGTCCTCGCGCAGCGCGCCCACGACGGCGGAGACCGCGTCCAGGTCGAGGAGGAGGACGGGGGTCGGGGTCCGCTCGGCGGCGCGCAGGACCGCGGCGCCGGGGACCGTCGGCACGATCGTCACCGGCTCCCCCCGGTCCGGGTGGCGGCGTCGAGTACGCGCAGCAGCAGGTCGGCGACGATCAGCCCGTCGGTCTCGCCCTCCCCCGGCAGGAGTTCGACCACGTCGACGCCGACGATGCGCCGCGCGGAGCACAGCCCGGTGAGGAGTTCGGTGAGCTGCGCGTGGGTGAAGCCACCGGGAAGGGGGGTCCCTGTGGCGGAGAGCACGGACGGGTCGAGGGCGTCCACGTCCACGGTCAGGTGGTACGGCAGGTCCTCCGGGAGTTCCGCGAGGATGTCGTCGAGGGGGGTGCGGCAGGCGGACGTCCCCGGCCAGCGGCGGAGTTTGGTGTCGGGCACTCCCGGCCGGTCCTCCAGCTGGCGGAGGCCGAACTGGGCGAGGCGGACCACGCGGGGGTCGCCCACCACCCAGTCCATGACGTTGCCGTGGTGGCAGTAGAGGTGGGCGCCGTCCAGCCGCGGCCGCCCGTAGTCGCTGTGGGCGTCGACGTGGAGCACCCCGAGGGAGCCGTGGGAGTCGGCGAGCCCGCGCACGACGGGCAGCGTGACGGAGTGGTCTCCGCCGAGGACGACGGGCAGGCGTCCGTGGCCGGCGACGCGGGACACGATCCTTTCCAGGGAACCCCACGTGGGACCTCCGGAGCGGTGGACGTTCGCGGACACGTCACCGGTGTCGGCGAGGCGGACCCCGGACAGGACCCGCCGCCCGGTGACCGGGTCCAGCGCCCCGGGTGGCCCGGAGGCGGTGTCCCTGTACTGGAAGAGCGCACCACCGGTGCGACGCAGGTAGGCGGGGGCGAAGCGGCTCCCCGGCCTGTGGGAGGCGCCCAGGTCGTAGGGCATACCGAGGAAGACCACGTCGCAGCCGTCACCGCGCAGGGCCTCGGCGAGGCTGAGCACGGGGGCGCCGAACATGCCGCCCCGGCCTCCGGGGGCGGGGACGCCGTCCGGGTCGTGGCGCCGGATGAGTCCGCGCTCCCCCAGGGTGTGGACGACGGCGCGCGTACGGCGCCCGTTCTCCCCGGACGGGAGGCTGGAGAGGGTGCGCGGCAGCGCGAACGCGGTCAGGACGGCGGCGGTGGCGGGGCCGACGCCCAGCTCCCACCCCTGGACGGTGTGCCACACGACGGTGCGGCCGTCCTCCGCGCACCGCAGGGCGAGCGCGGGGTCGGTGGCGAGGAGGGTGTCCTCGGTGAACGGGGGATCCGTCGCGGGCACCCGTCCCCAGGGGTGTTTCTCCGTGGCTGCGGGTTCGCCCCGTGCGGGGGGCTGCGCGGCGGGGCGTGGTTCGGTGGCGGGCATCGGCGGCTCCGGGTGGTCCGTGTTCAGGGTGTGGCCCCGGCGGTGGTCGCGGGCGCGGCGGTGGTCGCGGGCGCGGTCTCCTCCGCGGCGGGGAGCATCCGTTCGCCGTCGAACAGGAACTCCTCGGGCGGCGGGATCCGGTTGAACCACCGGGCGTTGGTCATGGTGTAGGCGCCCGTGGCGGTGACGATCAAGCGGTCACCGCGGCGGCACTCGGGGACGGCCAGGGTGGTGCGCGCCCTCGCCGGGGTCGCACCGAAGAAGTCGTTCTCGTAGAGGGTGCAGCCGGCCACGAGCGCGGGGACGTCCGACGGGCGCGCGTCCAGGGCCAGGACCTGCGGCCGGTTGTGCCAGGGTGCGAGGTTCCAGGCCGAGGCGTCGAGGGTGACGACCCTGGTGCCGAACACCGGGTGCTGTGCCTCCACCGACCGCACCCGGGCGACCAGGTAGCCGTAGGGGGTGAGCAGAGCGCCGCCGGGCTCGAAGCGCAGGGCGATCCGGCGCCCGGTCATCACCTGCCAGCCGGAGACGAGGAAGGCCACGTCGTCCAGGGCGGCGAGGGCCCGCGCGCGGTCCCGGTAGAGGTGGAGGAACCCGCCGCCGAGGTCGAGGGTGCGGACGTCGGGCAGGTGTTCCGCCACGGTGAGCAGGTAGCGGGCCTTGTAGCGCAGCGAGTCGGGGGTCATCTGGCCGGTGTGGACGTGCAGGCGGGTGGCGCGCAGACCGTGCTGTTCGAGCAGGCGGGGCAGGTCGGGGTCGCCGGGAGGGATGCCGAACCGGCTGTCGGAGGCGAAGGTGGTGTCGCCCTCCAGAGCGCGCGGCAGGGCCACGCGTACGCGGAGACCGACCTCGGTGCCGGGGCGGCGGCGGCCGTAGGCGTCGAGTTGGTCCGTGGAGTCGCAGTCGGGGGTGATCCCGTGGGCGGCCAGGGTGTCGAAGTCGGCTCCGCCGAAGACCGGCCCGGTGGCGGAGACCTCCGTGAACCCGCAGTCCAGGGCCAGTTCCAGTTCACCGGGGCTGGCGACGTCGCAGCCCAGGCCGAGGGAGGCCATCTCGCGGAGCACGGAGGGTGTGTGGCAGGCCTTGAGGGCGAGGTTGAGACCGGCGTCCGGCAGCCGGGCCACGTCCCGGCGCATCGCCTCGACACCCGCGCGGATGCCGGGGAGGTCGTAGACGAGCGCGGGCGTGGGGAGATGGGCCGCGAGCGCGAAGAGGCGTTCGCTCGGCGGGGTGAACAGGGGAGCTGCGGATGTCATCGGCGTCCTCAGTCGGGGCGGGGTGCCCCCGGGCCGGTGTCTTGCGGGAACCACCGGCCCGGAGGGGTTCCCCGGCCGGGAACTAGTTGGAACGGGGGCGGCTGCCGCCGAGGGTGCCGAGGTCCATGGAGATCTCGCGTACGTCGGCGCCGCCGATCTCGCGGATGGACTCGTCGGTGCCGGCGGGGCCCTCGGCCCAGGCGTCACCGGTGAACGTGGCGTCGAACTCCGCTTCGAGTTCGACGAGCTTCAACTCCAGCGTGGACATAGAGCTTCCCTTCACTGCGCTTGGTAACAAAGGTCCGCATTCGCCCCCTATTCGTTTTCACCGAGGGAGGGACGAACGCACCGACCACTGTAGTTTCACCCGCCAGAGGACAACAGCAGAGTGACCACTTCCGGACAGGAAGGCATGACGACGTGCGCGGAAACAAAAGGAGAAAGGTCTTCATAAATGCGATTTTCCCTGGCATAACACAATGCCATAACACCAGAAAAGGGCTATCGAGAACGCGCGGGAGAACCGCGCGAAGGCCCTTCTCCCGGAAAACCGGGCCACCTGGTCGCACGCGCCCGGGGCCTCACGGGAACACGAATCCGGCCCTGATCCGGCGCAGGAAATGCCCGGTGGACCGGGACGGGGCCCCCTCGACGGTGGGCACCGCCCCGGAATCGTCCCGCCCCCTCGTGCGTCCCGACCGGTCGTGTGGGCGGGGAGGGCGGGACGGCGGCTACCGCGCCGCTTCCCGCGCCTCGACGTGGCCGAGGAAGTCGAGGAGGGCGGTGTTGACCTCCTCCGGACGCTCCTGCTGGGTCCAGTGGCCGCAGCCGGGCAGGGTGACGTCCGCGTGCAGGCGGGGCACGAGGAGCGGCAGGGCCTTTCGGAGCTCGGGGATCCCCCGCATGACGGTGACCAGGTCCATGTCCCCCACCATGTACAGCGCGGGGACGTCGATGCCGCGCCCCTGGAAGGGTGACATGAGCGTCTGGTTGCGCTCGATGTTGCGGTACCAGTTGAGCCCGCCGGTGAAGGCGCGGGCGCCGTGTCTGGCGTGGTCGCGGGCGAAGACCGCCACGTCCTCCTCGGTGAGCCAGGAGGGCAGTTCGTCCGCCGGGGGCAGTCCGTCGAGGAGCGTCCCGCCCTCGGGCACCATCCACAGCCGGGCCTGGTCCGTCTCCGGGTTGTCGCCGGAGGCGCCGACCAGGACGCGGCGCAGGAACGAGGCCGGGTCGGCGGCGAGTTCGGCGTCGGCGACGCCGGGCTCCTGGAAGTAGACCTGGTAGAAGCCCTCCCCGTAGATCCGGCGGCTGACCGAGGGCGCGGGCATCATCGCGGGCGGGAACGGCGGGACGCTCAGGCCCACGACGCCGCGGACCAGGTCGGGCCGCATCATGGCGGTGCTCCAGGCGACGGGGGCTCCCCAGTCGTGGCCGACGAGGACCGCCTCCTTCTCACCGAGTGCGGCGATCAGGGCGACGACGTCGCCGACCAGGTCCGGCAGCGTGTAGGCGCCGGCGTCCTCGGGCTGGTCGCTACGGGCGTAGCCGCGCTGGTCGGGGGCCACCACCCGGTACCCGGCCTCCACCAGCGGCGCGAACTGGTGGCGCCAGGAGTACCAGGTCTCGGGAAAACCGTGCAGGAGCAGCACGAGCGGACCGCTCCCCTGTTCTGCGACGTGCAACCGGACGCCGTTGACCTCGACGTCCCTGTGTTCGACGTTCATCGTGTACTCCTCGGTGACCTGGGCGACAGTGCCGGCCACGCTATCCCAGGCGTGGCGGGCCCTCCCGGGGCACGGAGGGGGAACGGGGGCCGGACCACAGGGGCGCCCGCCGGAGGCCCCGGACCGGGTCAGGTCCCGCTGACGGAGGCCGCGCGCCGGTCCAGGAGGGCCAGGACCCGCTCTCCCCAGCGGATGTTCTCCTTCTCCAGGGAGATGCCGCCCATCAGGGTGAGGTAGGGGCCGATCCGTTCGGCTCGGGCGACGTGCTCGTCCTCGGTGCGGCCGTCGAGCAGCCGCAGGCGCAGGCGTTCGTAGCGGGCCAGTTTGCCGCGCGCCCAGGAGATCCGCTCGGCGACGGAGGCCCGGACGGCCTCGGCGTCCCCCGAGTCCACCGCCTGGATCTGGACGAGGAGCTCGTCGCGCATCGCGGCGGGCCGGGGCAGGCGCTCCGTGTACTCGTGGAGTGCGCGGCGACCGGCTGTGGTCAGGGAGAAGACCCGCTTGTTGGGGCGCTTCTCCTGTTCGACGACGACGGCGTCGATCAGCCCGTCGGCCTCCATGCGGTCGAGTTCCCGGTAGAGCTGCTGGGGGGTGGCCATCCAGAAGTTGGCCACGGAGGCGTCGAAGTTCTTCGCCAGGTCGTATCCGGACGCCGCGCCGTCCAGCAGCGCGGCCATCACAGCGTTGCGCAGTGCCATCCCGGCAGCATAGCCCGCGACCGGGGAACGACGGTCCGGACGGCTCACTCCCGGCGCGGACGACCCTGGACACACCCCGCCGGCCGCTGTTACCCTCCCCACCCCTATTCAACAAGTTGACTATGGAGAGCCCGATGACCCACCCGTTCCGCGCGGCCGTCGAGGCGGACGACCACGACGCGATCCACGCCCTGCTCTCCGAGGACGTCGTGTTCACGAGCCCGGTCGCGTTCCGGCCCTACCGGGGCCGGGCCATCACGGCCGCCGTCGTGCGCGGCGTCTCCCGGGTCTTCGAGGACTTCCGCTACGTCCGGGAGTTCTCCGGCGCCGACGGCCGCGACCACGCCCTGGTGTTCGAGGCACGGGTCGGGGACCGGGAGATCAACGGATGCGACCTCCTGCACACCGACGGCGAGGGCCGTGTCGACGAGCTGGTCGTCATGGTCCGCCCCCTCTCCGCCGCCACCGCACTCGCCGAGGCCATGGGCGCCCAGTTCGACCGCATCGCCCGTGAGGCCCGGGAGGAAGAGGGGGCCGGGCGGGGACCGGTGTGACGAGCGGCCGGGGCCGCCCCGGAAAGGCACGCGGTCCGGGCACGGGCGTTCGTGCCGGGCACGGCGGCCCGTCCGGGATCCCCGCCTCACAGGACCAGCGCGAACACCGCGAGGGAGAGCGCGAACACGAGGAACACCACGCCGCCGAGCGCGGACGCCCTGCGCGTGGAGGCCGCCCCGTCCCCGCCCCGCCAGGGCAGCTGCGGCCAGCGGCGCACCGCGCCGGACAGCGCCGCCGCGACGAGGACGACCACCAGGTACCACAGGGCCACCGGGAGGTGGATCCACTGCACCACGACGAGGAGGAGGACGGCCATGGCGGCGGTGCCGAGCGTCCGGGAGACCGCGTCCCAGCGGTCGGCGAAGCGGAGCCGCCCCGAGCCGCGCCAGCCCCGCAGGGCGGTCAGCACCGCGTCCAGGGAGAGGTAGGCGACGAGGACGGCTCCGAGGGCGAGGGGGATCCAGGTGGTCACTCCGCCTCCAGGAGCAGGGTGTGCGCGACGTCGTCCACGGCCAGGGAGGAGTCGGCCAGCACGATGACCGCCCTGCCGCCCTCCCTGTCCAGGGCGAGCATCGAGGAGAACCCGCCCGTGCCTCCGTTGTGCCAGGTCACCGCCGTCTCGCCGTGGACGTCGATCCACCAGCCGAGACCGACCCGTCCACCGCCGCCCGCGTCGTGGCGCGGCTCCATGGCGTCGGACCCCGGAGCGTCCCCCTCCAGCAGGGCGCGGGCCAGGAGCTCCATGTCGTCGGGGGTGGACCGGACACCGCCCATCGGGGCGTAGGCGCCGGTGGTCCACGGATCGGCCGTGCGCCCCTGGGGCCCGTGCCCGACCGAGGCGTCCTCGGGAAGGTTGTCCGGCGTGACGGGCAGCGTGGTCGCGTCCATGCCCACCGGGTCCAGGAGGCGTTCGCGCAGGAGGGAGGGGTAGTCGGTCCCCGAGGCCGCCGCCACGGCGTGGCCGAGGACGGCGGCGCCCATGTTGGAGTAGGCGACCTCGCCCCGGCCGCTCAGCTCGGCTGCGGCGACCTGCGCGAGGAGCGTGTCCAGGTCGGCCCGGTAGGGGTCGCTCCCCCGGTAGTTGGCGACGACCGCTCCGACCGTTTCGGAGAGGCCGGCGGGGAGCCGGGGCAGGCCGGAGCGGTGGCCGGCCAGCTCCGCGAGGGTGACCGACGCGGCGGGCGCGTCGCCGAGGTCCAGGAGCGTGCCCAGTTCGGTGTCCTCCGTGACCTCGCCCCTCTCCACGGCGTCGGCCAGGAGGAGGGAGGTCATGGCCTTGGTCACCGAGCCGATCTCGTAGACGGTGCCGCCGTCGGCGCCGAAGTGGGCGACGCGCGTCCGGTCGCCGTCGATCTCCACGACGCCGGCGCGCTCGCGGGCCTCAGCGGCCAGCAGGGGCCTGGCGCGGTCGAGCAGGCCGGGGTCTCCCGACTCCTGCCCCGACAGCGACGGCACCTGCGGGCGCACGGCGACACCGGCGGCGACGACCAGGACAGCCATCGCGCAGGCGGCCACGAGGGCCCGTGTCCCGGGCCCGGATCTCCTGGAGTCCCCTCCCCCGCCGTTCACGACGTGCCGCCCACCGCTGTGAGGATGGCCAGGAGGGGGACGACGCGCTCCGGGGGGACGAGGTAGTGCCCGCGCCGGACCGAGGTCAGCCACCCGGTCGCGACGAGCAGGTTGACGTGGTGGTAGATCTGGCCGGTGGTACCGAAGTCGGAGAGCTCGGCCAGGCCCGCGACGGTTTCGGTCCCGGCCCAGACCGCGTGCAGCAGGTTGAGCCGGACCGGGTTGCCCAGTGCGTCGAGGACCGCGGCGCCGCGGGACCAGTCGGCCCCGGCCAGGCGTTCGACGGGCAGGCCCTGCTGCCACTCGATCCCGTCGCCCCCGTCCTCCTCCCGGACGATGCCGGCGAAGACCACTCCCCCTCGCCCGGCGGTGTGTTCGCGGAGCGCGTCCAGGGCGAACAGCGCACCGCCGAAGCCCGTCGGCGCGGGTCCGCCCTCACCGTCCGCCGGGGGCTCCGCGCCCGCACGGGCCTCCAGTTCGGCGACCCGGGTCTCAAGGTCGTCCAGTCGTTGCTCAGTCGTTCGTTCCGTCACGCCCCCAAGTTACACGATATTCCGTAATTACGTAAAAGCAGCTGAGCTGCGACCACGGCTGTACGCCGCGAACCGGCGGCGACACGCGGGCTTTGCCGTATCAGGAGAAACCTGTGAGGACCCGGTGACCCGGCGGGGCCGATCATGAGAGGACGGCGCGCGACCCGCGCACCCGTCACGCAGACCGGAGGGGCCGCCCCTGCCCGGAGCAGCAGGACACAGGGCACCCGGGGGGCCGGTGAGGAGCTGACATGCGACCAGAGGCAGCCAACGGCTGGCAGTTCTTCGTCGCCACACTGCTGATCGTCATCGGGGCGGTCAACATCATCCAGGGGATGGTGGCGCTGTTCTCCCCCGACTTCTACGTCGCCACGGGTTCGGACATGCTCTTCCTCGAGTACGGCTCCTGGGGCGTCCTGCTCGGACTGTGGGGAGCGGTCCTGGCCATCGCCGGCCTGGCCGTGCTGTCCGGGAGCACCTGGGCACGGGTGTTCGGCATCGTGCTCGCGTCCCTGAACGCCCTCGCCCAGCTGGCCTTCGTGGTGGCCATGCCGATGTGGTCGATGGTGGCCATCGCCGTGGACATCCTGGT
Source organism: Nocardiopsis sp. NPDC058631 (assembly GCF_042716955.1). Lineage (NCBI taxonomy): Bacteria > Bacillati > Actinomycetota > Actinomycetes > Streptosporangiales > Nocardiopsidaceae > Nocardiopsis > Nocardiopsis sp. NPDC058631. Next base: position 23,562 of record NZ_JBHXQY010000001.1, read on the forward strand.
GATCTACGGCCTGACCGCCGGATGGCCGTCCCGGGGGTCGCAGGCGCCCGGACGGGCCGAGCACGAGGCCGTCTACCAGAGCGGCTACCGGGCGTCCCACGAGACACCGCGGCCGGCCCGCTCACCGGAGGAGACCACCGGTCGGCAGCAAGCCACCGGCCACGGCTCCTGACCCCGGCCACGACCGCTCCCGCCCTCCGGTGGCGGGGGCGGTTCGTGCGGGCGCACCCCTCCCCGCCACCGGAGAACGGCCACGAGGTCCCGGAGCGCTCCGCGTGCGCGGCCGTGCGGCGGCGGCCCCGGCCGGCGGCCCGGCCGGGGCGACCCGCTCAGTCCCCGTAGAGCTCGGCCAGCGCGGTCCCGTACCTCTCCCTGACGACCCGCCGCCGGAGCTTGAGCGAGGGGGTCAGCTCCCCGGTCCCCGGCCCCCACTCCTCGGTGAGCGTCCGGTGGTACTTGATCTGCTCGGCCCGGCTGAGCCGCCTGTTGGCCGCCTCGACCGCGCGCCCCAGCTCCGCCGCCACCTCGGGGTGGGCGGCCAGCGCCTCCCAGTCCCCTCCGGTGTCGATGCCCCGCGCCGCCGCCCACACCGGGGCCGTCTCCCGGTCGAGCACCAGCAGGGCCACCAGGTAGGGCCGCCTGTCCCCGTGGGCGTACGCCTGGCCGACCAGCGGATGCTCCTTCAGGGCGTTCTCCACCAGTGCGGGCGAGACGTTCTTGCCGTTGGAGGTGACGATCAGCTCCTTCTTGCGGTCGGTGATCCACAGGTAGCCGTCCTCGTCCAGCCGGCCGACGTCACCGGTGGCGAACCAGCCCTCGGCGTCGGTGGCGGGCAGGACCGTCCCGTCCGGCCCCAGATAGCCGCCGAACACCGACTCCCCCCGCAGGAACACCTCGCCGTCGTCGGCGACCCGGAGCTCCACACTGCTGATGGGGCGGCCGACCGACCCCAGGCGGAACCCCGTGGAGGGGGTGTTGGCCGTGGCCACCCCCACGCACTCGGTGAGCCCCCAGGCATCCATGACCACGATGCCGAGCCCCGCCCAGAACCGCACGACCTCCAACGGCATGGGCGCCGACGCGCTGGCCGCCCAGGTCACCCTGTCCAGCCCGATCCGGGCCAGGAGGGGGTGCAGAACCAGGGCACGGACCTCGTCGAAGCGCTCCTGGAGTTCGGCGGGCACGGGCCCGCCGCGTTCGCGCACGGCGGTGTGTTCCGCCGCGACGGCCATGGCGTCCTCCACGGCGGTCCGCCACTCGTCGGGCAGCTGGGCGATCCCCACCCGCACGGCGGACGCGAGTTTCTCCCACACGCGCGGTACGCCGAAGAACTGGGGCGGCCGCACCTCCTGGAGGACGCCCACGAGGTCCTGGGGGTCCGGGCACATCCACACGTGGGAGGCGCGCATGACCGGGAGGTAGAGGCCGAGGACCCGCTCGGCGATGTGGGCCAGCGGCAGGTAGCAGATGTGGGCGGGCGACTCCGGCAGCTCCACGACCGCGTCCACGGCGGTGGCGTTGGCGATCATGTCGTGGTGGGTGATCGCCACACCCTTCGGATCACCGGTGGTCCCCGACGTGTACAGGACCGTGAGCAGGTCGCCGGGGGTCAGGTCCAGCCAGCGCTCGAACGCGGCGCCGCCGGGGGTGCCGGACAGGTCCTCGTAGGGGGTGTGCCCGCGCCCGGTGTCGGCCCCGTCCACCACGACCAGGGTGGCCAGTGGCGTGTCCGGGTCGGAGACCAGCCCCTCCCAGACCGCGGCGACCGCCGCGTTCTCGACCACCGCGAGCCGGGCGCGGCTGTGCCGGACGATATGGGCGACCTGCTCGGGCGCCGCGGTGTTGTAGACGGTGGTGGGGACCGCGCCCGCGTGGACGAGGGCGAGGTCGCAGAGCCAGTGCTCGGACCGGTTGCCCATCATCAGCAGGACGCGGTCGCCGGGTTCGACCCCGTGGGCGGCGAAGCCCTCGGCGAGTTCGGCGACCCGTTCGCGGGCCTGCGCCCAGGTGAGCGTGGTCCATGCGGTGGACCCGGCCTCCCGCCAGGACAGCGCGGGGGAGTCGGAGTGCTCGCGCGCGGTGCGCGCGAGCAGTTGTGGAAGGGTGAGGTCGGTGGGGACAGTGGGGGGCATACATGCTCCTGGCGGTCGTCCTGACACTGTGACCTGAAACACATTGGACTTTATCATTTCCCTCACAAAAGGGATATTCTTCGTCCTTGATTGTTTTTCGGATAACAGCGTGGATAAACCGGCGTATCCGTGTTTTCCCACACGGAGACGGGGAGCGGCCCCGGGGGCACACGGGCGAGCAAGGCCCCGGGGCGCGGGTGTTCGGCGCCCCTGCTTCCCGGTTGTGGGGAAGCAGGGGCGGCACGGGCCCGGTGGTGCCTCCCGGTCAGCGCGGACGCGGGTGCAGGTGGCTGGTGACCGCGAGCCGGTTGTACAGGTTGATCATCGCGATCGCGGCGATGAGGGCGGCCAGTTCCTGGTCCTCGAAGTGTTCGGCCGCGGCGTCGTAGGTCTGGTCCGACACCCCGTGTTCGCCCAGCCGGGTGATCTCGTCGGTGAGCGCGAGGGCGGCCCGCTCCGCGTCGGTGAAGACGGACCCCGCCTCGTACCAGGCGGAGACGAGGAACAGCCGCTGCTGCTTCTCTCCGGCGTCGAGGGCGGCCCGTGTGTGCAGGTCGACGCAGAAGGAACAGCCGTTGGTCACCGAGGCGCGCAGCTTCACCAGTTCCAGGAGGGTCGCGTCCAGGTGGCCGGCGACGATTTTGTCGATCTCGTCCAGTTTTCCGTAGACGTCGGGGAGTTTCTTCGCCCAGACCACGCGCGTCCTGGCCACGGGAACCGCCTTCCTCGTAGGGCACCCCTCCCGCTTTCCGTCCGGGCGGGCCGGGTGTCACCGGTGCACTGCCGCCAACGCTACCAACGCCGGACCTCCCGGTGCCGGGCCGCCTCCGGCCACCGTTCTCCCCCACGGGAAGGGTGTGCTGTGACAACCGCGGACACCGTTCTTTCCCTCTGTCCTTTTTCGGCCGCCGGTGTGACGTTTTCTGGTGATCCCGGGTGTCCGCACCCGGAGGGAAGGCGTGCCCGCCGCACCGCTACCGGTGGCCCCGACGGGCGGAGGGAGAGGGGCCCGCCCCGTGCGGGCCGCGCCCGTCAGTCCCCCGACCGCGCGTCGTGGGTGAGCAGGGCCAACTGCACCCGGCCCGACAGGTCCAGCTTCGTGAGCGCGCTGGACACGTGGGCCTTCACCGTCCCCATGGACATGTACAGGCGATCCGCGATCTCCGCGTTGGACAGGCCCGCGGTGACGGCCTCGGCCACCTCCCGCTCCCGTTCGGTGAGCAGCGCCATCCGCCGCCGTGCCAGCTCCCTGCGCGTGGGCGCCTCGGAGCGCTCGACCGGATCGTCCCCCGCCACCCGGTCCATCAGGGCGCGGGCCACGCCCGGTGAGAGCACGGGCTCGCCCGCCGCCGCCCGGAGCACCGCCTCCACGATCCGCGCGGGCTCGGTGTGCTTGAGCAGGTACCCGGCGGCACCGGCGCGCAGCGCCCGCACCACCGTGGCGTCGGCGTCGAACGTGGTGAGAACGATGACCCGGGGCCGCACCCCTCCCTCGTCGGGCCCGGCGACCGGGCCGCCACCGCCAGCGCCAGCGCCGCCGCCCGCGCCGCCGCCCCGCAGGCCCTCGGTGGCGGTGATGCCGTCCATCCCGGGCATCCGCACGTCCATCAGCACCACGTCGGGACGGTGCTCGGCCACCGCCGCGGCGACCTCGGAACCGTCCCCGGCCTCGCCCACCACGACGATGCGGCCGCCGCCGGAGAGCATCATCCGCAGCCCCGTCCGCACCAGCGGGTCGTCGTCGACGAGGAGCACACGCACGGGTTCGCCAGGCACGGCCACCACTATGGCACCTGCGCGGACCCGGGCCACGGCAGGGTGGCGACCAACCGGAACTCCCCGTCCTCCGGGCCGTGGACGAGCTCGCCGCCCTCCAGGGCGACCCGTTCGGCCAGACCCGTCAGCCCCGCCCCCGCCCCCGGTATCTCGCTGGGGACCACCCCGACCGGCAGCGCGCTGGCCACCGACACCTCCAGGCCCCGTCCGGGGCCGCCGCGCACCCGCACCCCCACCCTCGCCCCGGGGGCGTGCTTGCGCGTGTTGGTCAGGCCCTCCTGCACCACCCGGTAGACGGTGCGCGCCACCTGCCCTCCCGGCGAGGCCCCACCGGGGACGTCGAGGTCCCACCCGACACGCTGTCCCGCGGCGACCGCCTCCTCCACCAGGCGCCCGACGTCGGCGAGCCCCGGTGCGGGCCCGACGGTACCGGCGTGGTCGTCCGCCTCACCGGGCGCGGTGTCGGAGGAGCGCAGCACCGCCAGGACCCCGCCCAGTTCCTCCAGGGCGCGGTGCGCGTTGTCCCGGATGACCCGGACGGCCGCGCCCAGTTCCGCGGCGTCCAGCGGTGCGGCGGTACCCGCCTCGGCCCGTTCGGTCCTGTAGGCGAGGGCTCCGGCGTGCACCGACAGCAGGGACATGCGGTGTGCGACCACGTCGTGCATCTCCCGCGCGATGCGGCGGCGCTCCTCGGACCGGGCGTCCTCCAGACGGCGCTCGCGGTCGGCGCGCTCGCGCCGTACGTCCGCCCGCAGGCGCTCGACCAGCTGGCCGCGGGTCCGGATGGCCACGCCCCAGCCGACGCTGGCCGCGACGAGGGACAGTGCGAGCGCGACGGAGAGGATGCTCTCCATCCGGCCGGGCGGGACGGTGAGCAGCCAGGGCAGGCCCAGGACCGTGGTGACCGCCACCGCCCACGCCGCCTGCTGCCACGGGCGTCGGACGGCGAGCCCGACGAGGGCGATGACCAGGGCGGCGGTGGCGGAGTTGGAGAACGCCGCGACCACGCACAGGACCATGGCCACGGCCAGGGGGCTGCTGCGGCGCCACCACAGGGCCAGGCAGCCGACCGCGCCGCCGACCACGTCGGGCACGAACAACCACTGCGGCACGTAGTGCGACAGGCCGATCAGGTGCACGAGGAGGTAGCCGGCGGAGACGTTGGCCCACCACAGGAGGGCGAGCGCGAACAGCAGGGCGTCCGTCACCACGTCGCGGGCGCGTCCGCCGGTACCGCCGGACGCGCCCGCGTCCCCGGGGTCCGCCCCGTCCCGGGTGTCCGTACCGGCCACCGACGGTGTCGCGCGCACTGGCCGCCTCCCTCACCTCGGCACAAGCCTAAGCCGACGCCCTCCCCCCGCGCCTCGGTCCGACGGCCGCCCCCGGGTGGCCGGTCGGACCGTCGGTTCTGACCACTCGGACGATGCGCCCGGGCCCGCGCGGCGCCAGTGTGGGGGGATGAGTGACGATGCGCCCGCACTGGAACTGGTCGGGCTGACGAAGACCTTCAACGGGACGCGGGCGGCCGACGGGGTGTCCCTGTCCGTCCCGCGCGGAGCGACGCTGGGCCTGGTCGGGCCCAACGGGGCGGGCAAGACCACGTCGCTGTCCATGGCGGTGGGTCTGCTGCGCCCGGACAGCGGGACCGCGCGGGTGCTGGGCGCGGACGTGTGGTCGGACCCGATCACCGCCAAACGCCTGCTGGGGGTGCTGCCGGACGGGCTGGCGCTGCCGGAGCGCCTGACCGGCGGCGAACTCCTCGACTACTGGGGGCGGTTGCGCGGACTCGGCCGGGAGGTGACCCGGGCACGGGCCGGGGAGCTGCTGCGCGTGCTGGAGCTGGACGGCGCCGAGGAGGACTCCGTCCTGGTCGCGGAGTACTCGACGGGTATGCGCAAGAAGATCGGTCTGGCCACCGCCCTGCTGCACGCCCCGAAGCTCCTGGTGCTGGACGAGCCGTACGAGGCGGTCGACCCGGTGTCGGCGCGGGTGCTCACGGCGATCCTGCGGCGGTTCACCGACGGCGGCGGCACGGTGGTGATCTCCAGTCACGTGATGGCGCTGGTGGAGCAGCTCACCGACCGCGTGGCGATCATCGCCCGGGGCCGGGTCCTGGCCGACGGGTCCCTGGAGGCCGTGCGGGGGGTGGACGCCACCTTGGAGGACACCTTCGTCCGCCTGGTGGGCGCCCGCGAGGTCGGGGAGGGGGAGCTGACGTGGCTGGCCTCCTGATCCGGCTGAAGTTCACCCTGCTGGGCCACTCCGCCACGGGGATGCGTCTGCTCGGCATCGCCCTCACGGCCCTGGGACTGGGACTCACCTGGTATTTCGCCCTGGCCGCGGGTTCGGACGACGTGCGGGCCGACCTGCTCGGCCTGGTGTTCGCGGTGTGGGCGGCGGCGTGGATGCTGGGTCCGACCGTCGCCAACGGTACGGGGGTCCTGCGCTCGCAGTACTTCGCGCTGCTGCCCCTGGACCGGCGCAGGCTGGGCGCGCTCCTCCTGGTGACCATGTTCTTCGACATCGGCCCCGCCCTGACCCTGGTGGCGCTGGCCGCCCTGGCCTGGCACGCGTGGGCGGTGGACCCGGCGGCCCTGCTGGTGGCGGTCCCCGGGTTCCTGCTCCTGTGGGTGTTCGTGATCTCCCTGTCCCGGCTGGTGTTCCGTGCCCTGGGAGCGGCCATGCACTCGCGGTTGGGGATGGAGATCGCGTCGGTGCAGTGGGGGCTGATCCTCGCCGGGCTCTTCTTCGGTTGGATGGCGGTCCAGCCCGCGTTCTCGGCGACGCTGAGCCTGAGCGAGAACGGTCTGGGCGAAGGTGCCGTCGGCACCGTGCTGGCCGTGCTGCCGACCTCGTGGCCGGTACTCGCCGTCCAGGCCGCGGCGGCGGGTTCGTGGGGGGTGGCCGCCGCCTGGCTGGGAGCGCTGGCGCTGCTCACCGGGGTCCTGGCCGCGGTGACCGCTGTGCTGCTGGCCCCCCGGGTCGGGGCGCGCGGCGTGCGGCGCCGGAGCAGGCCGCTGGGGGCGCGCCCCCTGACGGGTGGGGCTCCCGGGTTCTCCCTGCTGCCGGACACCCCCCTGGGCGCGGTGGTCGGCAAGGAGCTGCGCCAGTGGTGGCGCGACCCGTGGCGCGGCCTGGAACTGCGCGCGTCCCTGTGGGCGGCGCTGTTCGTCGGCCTGCTGACCTGGACCGGCGACTCGTTCTCCTTCCTCACCCCGTTCGCCGGTGTGATCGCCGCGTTCATCATGGTGCTGGCCACCGCGAACATGTACGGGCACGACGGCACGGCGATGTGGCTGACGGTGGTCGGCCAGGACCGGGACTCGATCCGCGCCGACGTGCGGGGACGCCAGGTGGCGATCCTGCTGCTGATCGTGCCGGGCTCGACCCTGATGAGCGCGGCGTTCATCCTGGCGACGGGCTCGCACTGGGCGTGGCCCCTGGTGATCACCGGGATGGCGGTCTTCTTCGGGGTGGGCAGCGGGCTGTCGCTGCTGTTGTCGGTGGTGGCGCTCTCCCCGGGGGTGGACCCCCAGCTGAGGGTGGACGCCAACGACACGGGCGACAACCAGGTACAGGTGTGGATCGCGATGCTGGCGCTGCCCGTGCTCTCGGCTCCCGCCGTGCTCGCCGCCGTGTTCCTCGGCCTGGCCGGCCTGCCGTGGCTGGCGGTGCCGGTGGGCCTGCTCAACGGGGCGCTCGCGGCCTGGTGGCTGGGCCGGGTCGCGTACCGGCGGCTGGATGCCCGGCTGCCCGAGACGTTCACCAGGATCAGGTACGGCAAGGAGATCGCCCTGCGGACGGTGGCGAAGGACGGCTCCTGGCTGGATCGGCTGGAGCGCACCGCCATCAAGGGCAACGCCGAGACGAGGCCGACCGGCTCCTGAGCTCCCGGGGCCGGGCACCCGGGTACCGGGCGCGGCGCGATCCGGGACGGGGATCGCGCCGCGCCGTCCCCCGTGCGGGGCCGTGCGCGGCGCCGCACCGCGGGTGCGTGCGCGCCCCGCCCGGTCAGACCTGGGGTGTGACGCGTACCGCGGCGAAGACGCCGGTGAGCCCGTCCAGGAAGGCCGAGAGCGCCAGCTCGAAGCTCGCGTCGTCGATCTCGGTGGCGTGCTCGGCGAGCCGGTGGGCCTGCGACAGGTTGGGGTAGCGGTCCCGGTAGACGCGTACGTCGTCGTCGAACCCCCGGGCGAAGGAGTTGGTCGCCGCGCCCACGATCAGGTACTTCGTGGATGCGCCGATCATCGTGGCGTAGCGGGGCGGCCAGCCCGCGCCCACCAGCCCGCCGTGCACGGCGTCGGCGCGCCGCAGCGCCTCCTCGCGGCGGCCGGGACCGGCGGAGACGACCGGGAGGAGGTGGGGGTGCTCGGCGAGGGCGTCGCGGTAGGAGCGCGCCCAGACGGTGAGGCCCTCGCGCCAGTCGCCGCCGTCGAACCCCGAGACGTCGATGTGGGCGGTGACCGCGTCCGCGACCTCGGTGAGCAGTTCCTCCTTGGTCCGGTAGTGGCTGTACAGGGAGGCGGCCTGCACGTCGAGTTCCTGGGCGAGCTTGCGCATCGAGAGCCCGTCCAGCCCGTCGCGGTCGATGAGCGCGAGCGCGGCCTGGCGAATGGCGGGTCTGCTCAGGATCGGCGTCCTGGGTCGGGCCACGGGGTATCCCTTTCTCCGCTGCGGGGGGGCACCGGGTCCCTCCGGCGTCCGGCCCGATCATCGCACGTCAGTGCACGGCGCACGGCCGCTCACCGGACTCCGCGCCGGGGCCGGGGCCGTGGGGGCGGGACTCCCGGCACCTCCCGGCGCACCGCCCGGACGCGTGGGAACCCCGATGCGGTGACCTCTTGCACGTACGGCCCTGTACACCGTACCCTCAAATAACCGAACACTGTTAGGTTATTGGGGAGCAGGCCGTGATCGATTTCTCGTTGAGCGAAGAACAGCGCGCCGTACGCGACTGGGTGCGGACCTTCGTCGAGCGGGAGCTGATGCCGTTGGAGAACGAGGTGCTGCGCAGGGAGCGCGAGGGGCACCCGCCCGGCCTGAACTCCGAGGAGCGCACCCGCCTGCGCGAACTGGCCCGCAAGTCCGACTTCTGGGGCGTGGAGACGCCCACCGAGTACGGCGGGATGGGCCTGGACGCGGTCACGGCGGCGGTCATCGAGATCGAGCTGGGCAGGACCTTCCTGACCTTCAAGTTCGGCGGCGAGGCCGACAACATCCTGTACCACGCCAACGAGGAGCAGAAGGAGCGCTACCTGCTGCCCACCATCGCCGGTGAGCGCCGCTCGTGCTTCGCGATCACCGAGCCGGGCGCGGGCTCCGACGCCAAGGCGATCCGCGCCCGCGCGGTGCGCGACGGCGACGAGTGGGTCATCAACGGCGAGAAGACCTTCATCACCGGCGGCAACGAGGCCGACTTCGCCATGGTCTTCGCGGTCACCGACCCGGACAAGGGCGCCAACGGGGGCGTGACCTGCTTCCTGGTCGACCGCGACGCGGGCTGGACCTCCGAGCCCATCGACACCATGGGCGAGCGGCGTCCCGCGTCCCTGGTCTTCCAGGACGTGCGCGTTCCCCACGAGAACATCCTGGGCGAGGAGGGCCACGGCTTCTCCCTCGCCATGAAGTGGATCGGCAAGGGCCGCTACCTGCTGCCCGCCCGCGCGCTCGGCGGGTGCGAGCGCCTGCTGGACATGGCGATCGAGTACTCGCGGACCCGGGAGACGTTCGGTGCGCCCATCGCCGACCGCCAGGCCATCCAGTGGATGATCGCCGACTCCCAGACCGAGATCGAGGCGCTGCGCCTGCTGGTCCTGCACGCCGCGTGGCAGGTGTCCGTGGGCCGGGACTCGCGCCACGCGCAGTCCATCGCCAAGCTCTTCGGCGGTGTGAAGGCGAACGAGATCGTCGACCGGGTCATGCAGATCCACGGCGGTATGGGCTACACCCGCGAACTGCCGATCGAGCGTTTCTACCGCGACGTCCGGCTGCTGCGCATCTTCGAGGGGACGGACGAGATCCAGCGCCGCACGATCGCCCGCGACCTGCTCAAGGGCCACATCAAGGTGGGCGCAACCTTGGGCTAGGCGGACGAAGGGGCCCGGACCGCGCCCACGGGCGCGGCACGGGCCCCTTCTCGCTCCGCGAGGCGGGGTGCCGGGGTCCGGTTAGCGGACACCGACCAGGTCGCAGACGAAGATCAGGGTCTCGCCCGGCTTGATGGCGCCGCCGGCGCCGCGGTCGCCGTAGGCCAGGTCCGCGGGGATGACCAGCTTGCGCCGACCGCCCACGCGCATGCCCATGACGCCCTGGTCCCAGCCCTGGATGACCTGGCCGGCGCCGAGGCGGAAGCTCAGCGGGGCTCCGCGGTTCCAGCTGGCGTCGAACTCCTCGCCGCTGGAGAAGGCGACGCCCACGTAGTGGACGTCGACGGTGCTGCCGTGTCCGGCCTGCGCGCCTTCGCCGACCTCGATGTCGGTGATCTCCAGTTCGGCGGGCGGCGGGCCCTCGATGAAGTCGATCTCCGGACGCTCAAGCGCCATGGTGGTACCCCTCGTGTGTGCAGTGGGAACAGAAGAGGCCCAGGGTATCGGCGCGCGGGCACCCCCTTGTGCGCCCGGTCCGGAGAACCCGGCCGGCCACTGCGGGGAGGGCCGCGCAACGTCAGAGGGCTCCGACCGTCGCCGCGATGACGTGGCCGTGCCCTTCGACCTTGATCGGTCCGCTGTCGGCCTGCACGAACACCGACTCGCCGCGTTGCAGCGTCAGGCCCTGGCCGACCTCCGCGACCAGTTCCACCCGGCCGCGCAGGGCCAGCACCACGGTCGGCCCCTCCCCCGGCAGGTGGGCCGTGACGCGGCCCGGTCCGATCTCGTGCAGCGCGAACTCGGGCGCGGCAGGACGGAACTCCCGCCTCCCCTCCAGGAACCCGGGTTGGGCGTAGGGGATCGGCAGCACCGAGAAGTCCACCACGTCCAGGAGCTCGGACGCGTCCACGTGCTTGGCGGTCAGGCCGGCGCGCAGCACGTTGTCGGAGCTGGCCATCACCTCGACCGCGGTCCCCTGGAGGTAGGCGTGCAGGTTGCCGGCGGGCAGGAACAGGGCCTGACCGGGCCACAGGGTGACCCGGTTGAGCAGGAGCGAGGCGACCGCACCCGGGTCGCCCGGATAGCGGGTGGCCAGGTCGACGACGATGTCGCCGTGGAGCCCGTGCGGACCGGACGCGGACCACTCGGACACGAAGTCGTCGAGCAGGCGGTCGCGGTGGCGGTCGGGAAGGGTGAGCAGGCGGGTGAGGCCCGCGCGCAGGGCCGCGTGGGTGTCGGACACCGCCAGGTCCCCGCGCAGCAGCACGGCCAGCTCACACGTGAGTCCGCTCAGCTCCGCGGCGGTGGCCGCGGGCTCCCGGAAGCCGCACAGCGCCTCGAAGGGTTCCAGGGCGAGCAGGAGTTCGGGTTTGTGGTGGGGGTCGCGGTAGTTGCGGTGGGGCGCGTCGACCGGGATGCCCGCGCGCTCCTCGGCGTCGAACCCGGACCGGGCGCGGGTCGCGTCGGGGTGCACCTGGAGGGACAGGGGCGCCTCGGCGGCCAGGAACTTGAGGAGGAAGGGGAGGCGTCCGCCGAACCGGTCGGCGGTCGCGCGCCCCAGCACCCGGCCGGGGTCGTCGGCGATCAGGCGGGGCAGGGGTCTGGGCCCGTCCTCGCAGTGGGCGGTGCTCGGGGCCCCGTGGTGGGCGCCCAGCCAGAGCTCGGCCTGGGGTGTGCCGTCGGGGTCGGTGCCCAGCAGCCGCGGGATGGCCGCGCGTGCTCCCCAGGCGTACGGTCGTACCTGGTTGGTGAGCCTGTGCATCCGCCCCCCGCTTTCCCGTCTGCGTGTTCTCACCCCGTGGACGCTCCGGCGAGGTGGCAACAGTCTCGCGAAGGGAGCCGTCCCGGTCGACACGGCACGCCCCTCTTGTTGAGGTAGTGCACACTTCACCTCGCGGGGTGGGCAGGCACCCGACTCCTGCGGGGCCCGGCAGCGGCTACGAAGTTACTGGGAAGTAAACCATGATCGTGGACACGTGAACAGCACCGCGTGGTCACCTTCCGAAGACTCGGATGACACCCGTTTCCAGGGGCGCGGACACCGTGTCCGGCGTGGCGGGCGCGGTCGCACCGACTGTCGCACCGGCCCGCTACCGTATCCCGGTCGTGAACGTTCCCGAGGCGTGAGGCGGATCCATGAGACTACGACAGGGAGGCCCGGCCGACCTGCCGGTGGTCCTGGCCATGTTCGACGACACCGTCGCGTGGTTGGCCGCGCGCGGGCTGTCCGGGCAGTGGGGCGACCAGCCGTGGTCTCGCGACCCCGACCGGGTGCGGCTCGTCGAGGAACTGGTCGCCGACGGGCTGTGGGTGGCCGAGGCGGGCGGCTCCCCCGCCGGTGTCCTCACCGTCCGCGAGCAGGCCCCCGAGTACGCGCCCCCGGCCGGGGAGCGCGAACTCTACGTGCGCCTGCTGCTCGTGTCCCGCGACCACACCGGGGCCGACGTCGGCGGCAAGCTGCTCGCGTTCGCCCGCAGGCAGGCGCGCGGCAACGGCGTCGCACTGGTGCGTGTGGACTGCTGGTCCGGCGGCGACGGTGCGCTCATCCGCTACTACGAGGGCCAGGGCTTCACCCCGACCGTGCGGGCGCCCGTGGGCGAGAGGGAGGTCCAGATCCTCCAGATCCGGCCCTGATCCGGCGTCCCTCACCGTCGGCGGCGCACCTTGTCCGAGGCCTCCACCAGGCGGTCGATCATCTGCTGGGTGAGCGCCGGGTCGGGCTGGGGCAGACCGGCGATCGCCGACATGTACAGCCCGTCCCCCGCACGCAGGATGATCTCGGCCAGGACCGGGTCGGTGAGCTCCTCGTGCAGCAGCCTCCCCCAGTGGGAGAACAGGTACTGGACCGTGCGGGTGGCCTCCTCGGGCATGTCCTCCTGGCCGCGCAGGGCGGCGATGACCGCCCAGTACAGCTCGCGTTCCTCCGGGCTCCGCGGCAGCGACGTGCGCAGGAACACGCGCACCACGCCCTCGCCGCCCTCCCGGGCCTCGCGGAACTCCTCCTCCGCCAGTACGCTCAGGCGTTCGATGAGCCCGGTGAGCATCGCCGCCTTCGACGGGAAGTGGTACAGGAGCCCGCCCTTGGACACCGAGGCCGCGCGGGCGACGGCCTCCAGGGTCACCCCGGAGTAGCCCTCGCCGATGAGGATGTCCTGCAGGGAGTCGAGAATTCGGTCGCGGGTGTTGGAAGCGTTCACGATTGACACTGTACCGTCCGGACGGTACTGTACCGCCTGGACGGTTGAAGAGTCCCGCGGCGCACCCGCGGTCGACCAGACTTCCCGCCCCGCCCGACCCGGAGTCCTCTGCCTCCCCTCGGGCCACAACCGCGCCCCCATGCAGGGTGCGCGCAACCAGCAACACGTTACGAGGAAAGATGAGCTCCGCCAAGGCCGGAACCGGCCCCACCAACGCGCGCGCCCGCGACCAAGCGGCACCCGCCCTCGCCGGGCCGCGGGAATGGGCCGCCCTCGCCGTCCTGGTCCTGCCCGTGGTCCTGATCTCGGTCGACTCGACCGTGCTGGGGTTCGCCGTCCCGGCGCTGAGCGAGGACCTGCGGCCCACCGCGGGCCAACTGCTGTGGATCGTCGACGTGTACGGCTTCGTCCTGGCAGGCCTGCTGATCACCATGGGGTCGCTCGGTGACCGCATCGGCCGCCGGCGCCTGCTCATGATCGGCTCCGCTGCGTTCGGCACGGCCTCCCTGATCGCCGCGTTCGCCCCCACGGCGGAGACCCTGATCCTGGCCCGCGCCCTGCTCGGGCTGGCGGGCGCCTCCCTGATGCCGTCCACCCTGTCGCTGCTGCGCAACACCTTCCTGGACGCGCGCCAGCGCCTGCTCGCCATCGCCCTCTGGGCCTCGGGCTTCTCCGGTGGCGCGGCACTCGGCCCCATCCTGGGCGGCTGGCTCCTGGAGCACTTCTCCTGGGGGGCGGTCTTCCTGATCAACCTGCCCGTCATGGCGCTGATCCTGGTCCTGGTCCCCCTGCTGGTGAGCGAGTCGCGCAACCCGGAGGCGGGGCGCCCGGACCTGTTGAGCGTGGTCCTGTCGATGGCCGCGATGCTGCCCGCCGTCTACGGGATCAAGAAGCTGGCCACCGAGGGCCTCGGCGCCCTGCCGGTCCTGTCCCTGGCCGTCGGCCTGGGCCTGGGCTACCTGTTCGTACGGCGCCAGAAGCAGCTCCGGGAACCGCTCATCGACGTGGGCCTGTTCCGCTACCGCGTGTTCAGCGTGGCCGTGGCCACGAACCTGATGATCGTGTTCTCGCTGGTGTCGTCGCTGTTCTTCCTGACGCAGTACCTCCAGCTGGTCCTCGGCATCTCACCGATGCGCGCCGGTTTCGTGCTGGTCCCCGGGCTCATCCTGTCGGTCCTGGCGAGCCTGGTCGCGGTGCGGGTGTCACGGCACCTGAGCCTGGCCACGGTGATCGGCGGGTCCCTCCTGGTGACCGCCTTCGGGTTCGCGGTCCTGGTCCTGGCCCCGGAGAGCGGCGTCACCACCGGGGTGGTGACCGTGGCACTCGGCTTCTCGCTCATCTCCACGGGCGCGGGCTTCGCCGAGACGCTGACCAACGGCGCGATCATGTCCGCCGCGCCGCCCGAGCGCGCGGGCGCGGCCTCGGCGATCTCCGAAACCGCCTACGAGCTGGGCGCGGCCCTGGGTGTCGCGGTGCTGGGCAGCGTGCTGACCGCCTCCTACCGGTCCCAGCTGACCGGTGTGGAAGGGGTGCCCCAGAACACCGTCGAGGCGGCGCGGGAGACCCTCGGCGGCGCCGCGAACGCCGCCTCCGACCTGGGCGGAGCCGGCGGTGCCGCCCTCATGGGCGCGGCCCGGTCCGCGTTCACCGACGGTATGCACCTGACCAGCGTCATCGCGGTGCTGATCGTGCTGGCCGCCGCCGCCCAGGTGTGGGTGCTGCTGCGCGGCCTGGACAACCCGGCGGTCGAGGTCCCCGAGGCACAGGCCCCCGTCCCGGAGGCCGCGGCGGACACCTCGGCGGCCGGCGCGGCGGGTCCCACCGAGGACGTGGAGACCGTCGGCGCCCCCGGGTCCGCGGGCCCCGCGGAACACCACGGCCCGTAACCGGACGCGGCGGAGCCGCCGCCGACCCGGTGGCGGACCGCGGGACGGCCCGCGGACGAGGCGGGGCGAGGACCCCGGAGGAGTTCCTCCGGGGTCCTCGCGTGTCAGGGGAGGCCGACCAGCTCGACGTCGGCGCCGTCCCAGCCCGGCGGCACCACCGCGTAGGCGTCGGCCAGCGCGGCGCCCCGGAGACTGCCGGGACGGTCGTGGCCGACGGGCACGGCCCGGCCGCCGGCCAGGCGCACCGCGACCAGCCTGGTGTCCACCGGGTGCGGCGCGACCCCGGGGTCCAGGACGGCCCGGGGCAGGCGCCCCCCGGGGTCGGCGCGGCCGGTCATGGCGCTCAGCAGGGGGACCAGCAGGGTCACCGCCGCGACCAGCGCCGCTCCGGGGTTGCCGGGCAGCCCCACGAACACGGTGCGGTCCGTGTACGCCAGCAACTGCGGGTGGCCGGGGCGGCAGGCGACGCCGTCCACCGCGACGGTGGCCCCCAGGTCGTCCAGGACCGAGCGGAAGTGGTCGGCCGGGCCCCGGGAGGACGAGCCGCACACGGCGACCACGTCCGCGTCGCCGGCCCCCGCCTCCGCGAGCAGCGCCGACCGGTCGTCGCCCAGGTGCCGTACGCGTTCGAGCCGCGCCCCGGCCCAGCCGGCGATCCCCGGCAGCAGCGGACCGATGGCGTCGCGGACCCTTCCCTCGCCGGGCAGTCCCTCGGTGGCGACCTCGTCACCGGTGACCAGGACCGCCAGCCGTGGACACGCCACGGGCAGGGTCTCGTGCCCCAGGCTCGCGGCCAGTCCGAGCACCGCCGGACCGATCACCGAGCCGCGCGTGAGAACCGTCTCACCGGCCGCGGTCTCCTCCCCCGCCCGGCGCACGTGGCGTCCCCGCTCCGCCCGGCCCTCCACGGCCCCGCCACGGGTCGCGGCACGTTCGTAGGGCAGGACGCTCTCGGTGCCCTCGGGGACCCGGGCCCCCGTGGCGATCTCCACGGCCTCGCCGGGCCGGAGCCCGGCACCGCTCGCGGGCGCGCCCGCGAGCTGCCTGCCCACCAGCCGCCAGGGGCCCGGCCCCGCCACCGCGAAGCCGTCCATGGCGGAGGCGTCGAAGGCGGGCAGCCCCACGAGGGCGCGGACGTCCGCGCCGAGGACCCCGCCCAGGGCCCGGTCCAGCGGCACCTCGCGCACGGCGGCGCCCCTGCGCCCGCCCAGCGCCACGGCCTCGGCGCGCGCCCGCGCCCACGACCGGTGCGCCCCGGGGGCCCCGGGGGCTCCGGGGTCCGTGGGGGCTCCTCGGGGCCCGTGTGCCTGCGGGACCGCGTCGGTCCCGGCCGCGCGGTGTGCGTCGTCGCGGCCGTGCCCCGCGGTCGCCCCGTCCTCCCCGGGGGCTCCGCCCCGGAGGGTGTCGCCGCGGATGTCACCGCTCCTGCCCATGCCGCCTCCCGGTCGTCGCGCCAACGCGCACCCAATTGTCCACCCGGGCGTGCCGAGTCGGACGCCACCGCTCCGCCCAGTCGTGCCAGGGCCCCGCGCGCCGTCGCGCGTCCCGCGGCGGCGGCCGTGCCGGGCAGGTGTCACCCCGGTTGCGGACCCGGTCCTCCCTGCGTCGATTTGCCGTCTGACGACTTTCCGCTAAAGTTCTTATCAGCAGCACGGAAGGGACCGCGGAGGACGCGGCCACCGACCAGGCAGCAAGCGGACGTGGCTCAGCTGGTAGAGCATCACCTTGCCAAGGTGAGGGTCGCGGGTTCGAATCCCGTCGTCCGCTCGGAGGAGACGCGAAGGCGCCCAGGCGCTTGCGTGCAACTCGGTGGAGTGGCCGAGAGGCGAGGCAGCGGCCTGCAAAGCCGTCTACACGGGTTCGAATCCCGTCTCCACCTCACAACCGCTTCGCGCGGGCGATTAGCTCAGTTGGTTAGAGCGCTACCTCGACACGGTAGAGGTCACAGGTTCGAGTCCTGTATCGCCCACCCGTTTGACCAGTTCAGGGCATGTTCCGGAGAGATCCGGCACATGCCCTTCGCTGTGCCCGACCGTCGCTTGACCGTGGCAGCGGACGGCACCCGGCAGCCCCGACCGGTCAGACGCGACACCGCACGGCCCTCTACGCGTCGGCGTGGTCCGCCCGCAAGAACCGGAGCAGGTCGGCGGTCGAGAGCCGGTACAGATCCCCGATCCGCACCGCATGCACCGGGAACTCTCCCGCCCGGGCGAGTTCGTACGCCTTGGTCCGCCCGATCCCCAGCACCCGCGCTGCGGTCATCGAGGCCCCGGTCGGCGGCGACCCCCGTGCCTGCGGTGAGCTCCACTCGACCACCCCCACGCCCGACGAGTCGACCAGGGCCACACGCCCAGGCGCCCCGCCGGTGCAGAACGGCTTACACCGCTTGGTCTGGGGCGAGGGGCAGCGGGCCCGCGCCTTGGGGGCCGACGTCTCCACAGCGGGGAACAGCGGGCCGTGCGGGCCCAGTGCGTACGCGTCCACGCGTACGGCGAGTATGCGCACCGGTTGTGTGCTCAACGTGAACCGGCGGTACTCGCGGTCCTTCGGGGGGTCCTTTCTCGATCAGGTCCCGGCAGGGGTTTCCAGGAACGGGGCAGCCGAACCCCATCGCTCCTTCGTCGACGTGTCCTCGTCGACCGCGCTGCTGAGGCGGACGGACAGACGACACCGTCGGCAGGCGGCCCCGGAGGGGGCTCGGGGCCCGCCGACGTCGGGGCATGGTCGGCACGGCGATCGCGGGACAGAGGGAGGGGCTCACGGCGGTTGTGGTCACTCCGCCGAGCACCGAACTCACGGGACGTCTTAGGCGTGGACCCGATGGTTCGCGTCTGTGCGCGGCACGAGCCGCACAGGGCGGACGAAGGGCCACGGGGGCGGAACGGGGTTCAGTATGACTCGTCCGAAGCATCGGGGTCGTTGAACCGGAAACCCACACCGCGGACGGTGACGATCCAGTGCGGTGCACCGAGTTTCTTGCGCAGGCTGCTCACGTGAGTGTCGATTGTTCGGCTGGCCAGGGGGGTGACCTCGTCCTGAACGACGTTGAACTGCCATACCCGGCGGAGAAGCTCGGCGCGGGAGAAAAGGGAGTCCGAGTGGGACGCCAGCAGGTGGAGCAGTTCGAACTCCTTGCGGGTCGCCTTGACCGACCGGTCGCCTACCCGCACCTCTCTCGTCGTGGGATGTATCGACAGCTCACCGAAGGCGAGCGCCGACGACGAGGAGACCCGGGAGCGTCTGAGCAGGGCACTGATACGTGCCATGAACTCCCGGCTGGAATAGGGCTTGTCGATGCAGTCGTCGCACCCGCCCTCCAGCGCCAGAATTCGATGCATCTCCGACGACGTGAACCCGATCATGGGTATGTCGCTCACCTTGCGTATCTCCCGACACAGGGTCAGGCCGTCGAAATCTTCAAGATCGAGATCAACGAGCACTAACTGGAATTCCTCATATCTGGACATCGCCTCGCCCCCGGTCGAGACTAATTCCCCCACGAACCCGTGCCTCCGCAGATCCCTGAGTATTTCATCGCAACCCTCGCAGTCCGCAACCACCAGAATGGGAGGGCCACCCCGAGTCATGCTGAAATTTTTCCCTACCATAGAAACGACCATTCAGTTCAAGTGAACCGATACAAAAAGAATGAACTGACGAAATCGAGCGATTATTCAATTCTAGATTCTTTGGAATTTTTTAGTGATAAAAGTCAACCCTTACACTTTTATCATGACATGGGGCCGTCTGTAAAGAGGCTGATTTCGTCCGGCCCGCTATCAGAGCGTCACGACAATACCCCAGCTCAAAGGGTTTGCCGACGCGTACGTCCTGGCCTTTGCCGGAAGATTTCCAGCGTGTTCGGGAAGGGTGCAACGGTCCGGGCACTTCGCCCGCACCGTGCCCGCCAGGTCGCGAGCACGGCCACCGCGGCGCGACGTCCGACCCACCTCTTGGACCTGACCGATGCCCCGTAGGCCCTGGTCGAGCCCCTGCACCCACCGGGGAACACCACCGGCCGTCCGGAGGCGGATCTGCGCGGCGACGTGGTGGACGCGATCGTGCACGCGGTGCGCACCGGTCGCTCCTGGCGGCGCCTGCCCGTGGGCTCCCCGCCCCGGTCCAGGACCTCATGTCCCGGCCCTTCTCACACGCGCTCCGACAGAAGGACCGGACGCAGGTGCGCGTAGGCCCAGGCCGCCAACGAGCTGTGCGTCGTGGTGACCACGTCCCGGGACTGTTCGGGGACCAGGTCGCGGGTGCCCGCCGCCATGCCGACGATGCCCTCGACCGCCCCGTCCTGCAGACCGGACGAGCGCAGCACCCCGCGCAGGTCGTCATCGCTCATGTGGCGCACCCGGATGTCCCGGCCGAGCACCTCGCTGAGGATCGCGGCGACACGCCGGTAACTCAGATCCTCCGGGCCGTGGACCGCCTGGACCCCGTGGCCCGTCCACTCGTCGTTCAGCAGGCGGGCGGCGGCGACGTCCCCGACGTCGCGGGGATCGACCCAGGGCATGGGCCGGTCGGGGTCGGCCGTCGTGGTGAGCACACCGTACGCGAGCGAGTCGGCGGCTCCCAGCAGATTGGTGAAGAAGTACCCGCAGCGCAGATGGAGCACGTCGGCTCTGGTGGCTTCGAACCGCTCCTCGATCTGGGCGAGGCCGTCGATATGGCCGGCTCCGCCGCGCTTCTCGGCCCCCACACTGCTCAGCAGCACGATCCGGTCGATCTCCCCCGCCTCCGCGGCCCGCGCGACCGCCTCGGCGGTCCGCCGTGAGACCGTGACCGGTTCGGGACACGTGTGCGGCGTGGGATCGACCCACAGGACGGTCCGGGCACCGGCGACCGCCGCACGGACGAAGGCGTCGTCGGTGAGGTCGCCCTGCCTGGCCTCGACCCGCCGACGGGTCTCCTCCCCGAGCCGCCCCGCGTCGCGGACCAACACCGTGGGCCTGACACCGGCCTGTATCAGCAGCCGCACCACGCGCGAGCCGACATGCCCGGTCGGCGTCGTCACAACGATCGTCATACCAGTGAACTTCCTTTAAGAGTCAGCGGGAGATCCGTCCTCACGGCCGTGAGCGCCGGGGCCGAGCAGCGTCCTCCGACCTGCCGGACGGACGCGTCAGTGAGGTGCAAACGTGGTCGGCGGAGGCGATGGAGCCGATCTGGACCTTACCGATTGACCTGCTGTTTCGCTGGGATATCGACGAAGTCGGGCCATCCGCGCCGGGGCGGGCGGCACCGTCGTGAGCGCCGGGGCGACGGGCCCTGTCGGGGCCTCCGGCACCGCGGTCGGCCAGGAGCGCCTCCGAGCGGGAGCAAGAGGCAGCGACAAAGAGATTTGAAAAACAATTTTAGAATACCTGAGTGCGCCCAATCCCCACTCCTGGATACGCTTCAGCGGAACCAGGGAACAGAAATTCTCTCGAAGGGGATTACATGCCCGAAACAAACACCCACTCGACCGATAGGGTCATCGGCTTCGATCCATTCGCGAAAAAATGGATAACCGCCGAATCCGGGGAGTCAGGCTCGGATCTCGTCCCCACCCCCCGGTTGGAGGGCGTGCTGGCGGCCGACGACGCGTCCCGGAACGCGGTCGCCGTGGACCTGGGAAACATCTCCTCCGAGAAACCGGGCGCGGTTCTCCGCCCCCGTTCGGCACACGACGTGGCCGAGATGGTCAGATTCTGCCGGGAGCAGGGAATTCCGGTGTCCAGCCGCGGCCAGGCACACACCACCTTCGGCCAGGGGCTCTCACACGGACTGGTGATCGAGAACCGCTGTCTCGACCGCATCCATTCCCTCGGACCGGACTCCGCCGAGGTCGACGCCGGTGTCCTGTGGAAGGACCTGACCAGAGCCGCCTATGCCCAGTCGCCGCGGCTGACGCCTCCGGTCCTCACCGGCTACACCGGGCTCACCGTGGGCGGAACCCTGTCCGTGGGCGGCGTCGGCGGAATCGTCGGCGGTCTGCGCACCGGGCTCCAGGTCGACCATGTGCGTGAACTGGAGGTCGTGACCGGGACCGGGGCCATCGAGCGCTGTTCCCCCACGCGAAGCAGCGACCTCTTCGAAGCGATGCTCGGTGGGCTCGGCCAGTGCGGCATCATCACGAAGGCGACCCTCGACCTCGCCCCCGCCCGCGAACGGGCACGCACCTACGTTCTCGGCTACACCGACGGCGGCACGTTCTTCCGCGACCTCCGCACGGTCATCGACCGCGCCGGAGTCGACCACGTCTACGCCGAGTTCGTCGCGCCCGGCGCGACCCCGACGTTCACGCTGCTCGCGACGGCGTTCTACGACTCCCCCACCCCTCCGGACGACCAGGAGATCCTGGCCGGCCTGGGAGCCTCGCCGGACATCGAGGACAGGGGGTACATGGACCACGTGCTCTCGATCGACAACCTCATCGATCCGTTGTGCGCTACCGAGGGCTGGGACCGGCTCGTCAAACCGTGGTTCGACACCTGGCTCCCGGGATCGAGGATGGAGGACTTCTTCGCCGACGTCCACCCGACCCTGACCCCGCAGGACATCGGCACCTACGGGGCCGGACTGATCTACCCGCAGCGACGATCACACGCCACGCGCCCGCTTCCACGCGTACCCGAGCCGCACGGATCGGAGTGGATGTTCGTCGTGGACATCAACACCGTGTCCGAGACCCCCGACCCGGAACCGGGCTTCGCCGATTCCATGCTCGCGCGCAACAGGCGCCTGATGTCCCTGACCCGGGAGCGGCACGGCGGCGTGCTCTACCCGATCGGTTCGGTGCGTATGACGGAACCGGAGTGGCGCGACCACTACGGTGACGCGTGGGGTGACTTCCGCGCCGCGAAGGAACGGTATGACCCCGACCACGTCCTCACGCCCGGCCCCGGCATCTTCGGGGCCCCCGGCACCGTTGGGGAGGCGTGAGCGCATGGTCTCCCGACCGGAACTCATCGGAGACATCGGAGCGGTCTCCAGTACCTCACCGCTGGCTTCGGGCGCCGCGATGGCCGTCCTGGAGCAGGGCGGCAACGCCTTCGACGCGGCCGTCGCGGGCGGGCTGGTCCTGCAGGTGGTCGAGCCGCACTCCAACGGCCCCGGCGGCGATGTCGCGATCATCGCCCAGCGCTCGGGTGAGGAGAACGCCTCCGTCATCTGCGGGCAGGGGCCGATGCCGAGCAGCGCGGACCTCACGCACTTCACCGGCCTGGGCCTACGCCAGATCCCCGGGTCCGGACTGCTTCCGGCCACCGTCCCCGGCGCCATGGGCGCCTGGCTGCGGTTGCTCGCCGATTTCGGCCGGCTCCCCCTGGAGACGGTGGCCGACCCGGCGATCGGATACGCCACGAACGGTTATCCGGTCATGCCCGACACCGCGAAGGCGATCGACGCACTCGTTCCGCTGTTCGAGGACGAGTGGGCCTCCTCCGGCAAGACCTACCTGATCGGCGGTCGCGCCCCGGCTGCCGGAGAACGGCTCACCAACCCGGACCTGGCCGCCGTGCTGCGTCGGCTCGTCACCGAGGCGCGAGCGGGGAGCGCGGACCGGAACACGCAGATCGAGAACGCCGGACGCGCGTTCTACGAAGGCTTCGTGGCGGAGGCCATCGACGGGTTCGTCGCCTCGACCGTGGTGCTCGACGCCTCCGGGCGCCGGCACCGGGGGTTGCTCACCGGCGACGACCTCGCGGGGTGGCGGGCCGACGTCGAGCCCGCCCTCCGCCGCGACTACCGCGGGCTGACCGTCAACAAGCCGGGGCCCTGGTCCCAGGGCCCGGTCTTCCTCCAGCAACTGGCCCTCCTGGAGGGCGATGACCTGAGTTCGCTGGCCCCGGACAGCCCCGAGTACGTCCACCTGCTGACGGAGGCGGCCAAACTCGCCTTCGCCGACAGGGAGGCGTGGTACGGGGACCCCGCCACCCATCCCGGCTCACCGCTCACGACTCTGCTCTCCGCGGAGTACAACACCGCCCGGAGGCGACTCATCGAGGACCGGGCGAACCCGTCCCCCGCTCCGGGGGTCCTGGGCGGCCGGACCTCCGAGGTGCCGACGGTCGAACCCGATCCGGTCCCCGACTGGGGCGGGGACTGGATGGGTCAGCTGCAGAGCGGGATGCCCACGGTCGTCCTGCGGGCCACACTGGATCCCGGCGACACCTGCGCGCTCGTGGTGGCCGACCGGTACGGGAACCTGGTCGCCGCGGTTCCCAGCGGAGGCTGGCTCAAGAGTTCGCCCGTCGTTCCCGGCCTCGGCTTCCCGCTCGGCACACGCGGACAGACCATGTGGTTGGTCGAGGGCCACCCGAACTCGGTCGCCGGGGGCAAGCGTCCCCGCACGACCCTGAGTCCGACGCTGGTCTCCCGTGACGGAAGGCCCTACCTGGCCTTCGGCACCCCCGGGGGCGATCGCCAGGACCAGTGGACGCTGGAGACCTTCCTGGCCGTGGCCGAGTTCGGCGCGGACCTCCAGCAGAGCACCGAGGTGCCCCTGTTCCACACCGACCACTTCCCGTCGTCGTTCACCCCTCGCAGCCGCAGGCGCGAAACGATGGTGGCGGAGGCCGGGATCGGTTCCGCGGCCGTGGCCGAGCTCCGTCGCCGGGGACACGTGGTCGACGTGGTCCCTGAGATGTCCATGGGCGCAAAGGCCTGCATCGTGAGCGTGGGCCGGGACGGGTTCCTGCGCGCGGGCGCGGGGCCGCGCGGCCGCCAGGCCTACGCGGTATGCCGTTGACGTCCCCGGTCTGAGCGCCGCTCTCGCGAAACCACGGGGGGCGGTGGTGGACGGCTCTGCGTCCGCCACCGCCCCCCGTGCGGGCGACGCCCGCGCGCTTTCCCCGGGCGTCGCCGGCTACCGCGCGGTCAGCTCGTAGAAGCACGTCCGCGGCCCGGCGGCGGCGTTGGTGAAGATGCGTTCGCAGCGCAGCCGCGACCTCCGGAACACGTCCAGCCACGCCGTCCGGTCCCGCGGTATGCCCTGGCCGGTCAGTACGTGCACGAGGAAGAAGTCGGAGTCGTTCTCCCGGTTGTCGTAGCGGAGTTCCGGCTCCCCGAGCAGGAACACCTTCCCCTCGGTCAAGACGTCGGCGAGACGGTCCAGGACCGCGATCACCGCGTCCTCGCCGTCCCGGAAGAGTTCGTGCATCACCCCGACCCCGACGAGCACGTCGGCGGCCGCCGCCTTCTCGGACCAGGTGTCGGGTGCGAAGGCGTCGGCGACCTCGAAACTCGTACGGTCCGCGAGCCCGTCCCGTTCGCTGTCCGCCCTGGCGTTCTCGATGGCGGCGCGGGAGATGTCGATTCCCGTGCCCGACAGCTCCGGTAGCCGCGCGCACAGGTGAAGGAGCAGGGACCCGTCCCCGCACCCGATGTCCAGGATCCGGCGCGGCCGCCGTCCCGCGAGGGCCTCGGCGACGAGCCCGACGTAGGACACCGTGGCGACGGTTCCGGAGTGCCGGCTGAGCGCCCCGCCCGCCCGGGTCACGTCCCGCCCGTACTCGGCCTTGTTCGTGATCAGATCGGTCATCCGGGCGGTGACGGGCGCGTACGCCTCACGGTAGAAGCCGAGCCGGGCCAGCGAGATCTCGCTGGTGAGGAGGACCCCTCTCGGAGACAGCCGGTAGCGCCCCTCCCTCCGGTCGAGGACGCCGCACACCCGCAGGTATTCGAGGAACCCCCGACCGGTGTCGGTGTCCCCTCCGTCGAGGATCTCCGCCGACGACACCCACTCCTTGGCCCGCAACCGTTCGAGGCATCCGGAGTCGACGAAAGCGTAGACCGACATGCACAGATGCATCGAGCTTATCAGTTCCGGCATACCGGACATGTGATAGGAATGCCATGGACCAATTTGCTCTTCATTCCATACTTCAACGATATCCGGCGCGTCCAACTGAAACTCCTCAAGGTCCTCAAGGGAAAAGCGAGTCGGGCTTCCACCCTTTCGCCAACGACCATTGGACCCAAGGGTAACTTTCACCGGAAAAAAGGACAAGCAGGGGATCGACAAACAAAATTCATCGGTCCGTAAAAAACTTATGTAGGTTCCCGGGCCTCCCGCCACCTCGCTCCAGCGGCGTGCGGCACTGCGCACACGGGGCCGCACGGCGGACCTGGCGGAACCGTGATCGGGGAAAGTCTTGAAAATATCTTCAGTTTCCTTGATGGAATCTCCCCGGGAAAGAAGGAAAGGATACCCCCGTAGACCACCCCCTTCGGCTCCTCTGAGGAGGCCCTCGGACCATGAAAGCTCTGGTGCTGGCCGGCGGGTCGGGATCGCGGCTGCGCCCGATCACGCACACCTCCGCCAAACAACTCGTCCCGGTCGCCAACAAACCCGTGCTGTTCTACGGCCTGGAGTCGATCGCCGCGGCCGGAGTGCGTGAAACCGGAATCGTGACCGGCGACACGGCCGCCGAGATCGAGAACGCCGTCGGGGACGGGAGCCGTTTCGGCCTCGATGTCACCTACCTGCGGCAGGAGGCCCCCCTGGGGCTGGCGCACGGTGTTCTCATCGCTCGCGAGTACCTGGGCGACGACGATTTCGTCATGTACCTGGGCGACAACTTCATCGTCGGCGGTTTCGCCGACCTGGCCGCCCGCTTTCGGGAGCAGCGCCCCGCGGCCCAGCTCATGCTGACCCGCACCAGCACGCCCCAGGCGTTCGGAGTGGCCGAACTGGACTCCGCCGGCCGGGTGGTCGGGCTGGAGGAGAAGCCGGCCCGCCCCAAGAGCGACCTCGCGCTGGCCGGGGTGTACATGTTCACGCCCGCCGTGCACGCCGTCATCGCGAACCTCAAACCCTCCGTGCGCGGCGAACTGGAGATCACCGACGCCATCCAGGGGCTGATCGACGCGGGTGAGCGGGTGGACTCCGCCACGATCACCGGCTACTGGAAGGACACCGGGAACGTGGACGACATGTTGGAGGTGAACCGGAACGTCCTGGAAACGCTGGAGCCGCGGATCGCGGGGACCGTCACCGACAGCGAGCTGGTCGGGCGCGTGGTGGTGGCCGAGGGCGCCCAGGTGGTCCGCTCGCGCATCGTCGGCCCCGTGACCGTGGGGCCGGACGCGGTCATCCACGACTCCTACATCGGACCGTTCACGTCCATCGAGGGCGGTTGCCGGATCAACGCGAGCGAGATCGAGTACTCGATCGTGCTCCGCGGCGCCTCGATCGAGGGGATGCGCCGCATCGAGCGCTCTCTGATCGGCCGGGAGTCTCAGATCGTCCCCGCCCCTCCCACACCGCGGGCGCACCGGCTCGTGCTCGGTGACCACAGCCAGGTGCGGATCAGCACCTGAGCCGCCCCGCCCCGTCCCCCACGCCCCAGGGCCGGGCCCTGCCGGCATGAGAGAAACGCAGGAGAAGCGATGAGAATTCTGGTTACCGGCGGTGCGGGCTTCATCGGCTCGCATTTCGTGCGTACGCTGCTCGGCGCGCGCTCCCCGTCCCGTACTCAGGGCTCGGTCACGGTACTCGACAAACTGACCTACGCGGGCAGGAGGTCGAACCTGGAGGCGGTCGCGGAACGGATCGACTTCGTCCAGGGCGACATCTGCGACGCGGAGCTGCTCGCGCGGCTCCTTCCGGACCACGACGTGGTGGTCAACTTCGCCGCCGAGTCGCATGTGGACCGCTCCATCACGGACGGCACGGCGTTCGCCCGCACGAACGTGCTCGGCGTCCAGACACTGATGCAGGCCTGCCTTGAGGCCGGGGTCAGCAGAGTCGTCCAGGTCTCCACCGACGAGGTGTACGGAAGCATCGCGAGGGGAAGCTGGAGCGAAGACGCCCCGATCGACCCCCGCTCCCCCTACTCGGCGGCGAAGGCCGGGGGCGACCTCATCGCCCTGGCCTACGCCCGCACCCACGGCCTGCCGGTGTGCGTCACCCGCTGCGGCAACAACTACGGCCCCCGCCAGTACCCGGAGAAGGTCATCCCGCTCTTCGTCACCAACCTGCTCCGAGGACAGCGTGTCCCGGTGTACGGGGACGGGCGCAACGTCCGCGACTGGGTCCACGTGGACGACCACTGCCAGGGCATCCGTGTCGTGATGGAGCATGGCACCCCGGGCGAGGTCTACCACATCGGCGGCACCGCCGAGATCACCAACCTCGAACTCACCGAGCGGCTGCTCACCGCTTTCGGCGTGGGCTGGGACCGGGTGGAGTGGGTTCCCGACCGCAAGGGCCACGACCGGCGCTACTCCCTCGCGGACGACAAGCTGCGTGCCCTGGGCTACGCGCCGAAGGTCGACTTCGAGCAGGGGCTGGCCGAGGTGATCGACTGGTACCGCGCCGATCCCTCGTGGTGGGAGCCGCTGCGAAGGGCCATGGCGGCGTCGTGAGCCGCCGCCCCCCACCACCGGAGCCCCCGGCGGAACCGGACCCCGGTACGCCCGGCCGGCACCCGCCCCTCAGGCCGCGGTGCCGGACAGGCTGAGCCCGCCCTCACTCGCTCTGGCGAACTCACTGATGATCTGCTCCCTTTCCTGGTGGAGGTCCCGCCCCGCACACAGCTTGTCCAGCACCGCGTTCGTTTCGCGGTACATGTGTCGGGCCTCGTTGTAGGGAACGGAGGTGAACGCCACCAACTGGTAGAGCGGCGTGTACAGCTTCGGGTACTCCTGGTGGAGCCGCCTCTCCAACGATCTGCGGGCCAGAAAGGCCGAGTCGTCGACATGGGCGGACAGTTCCGCCAGGTTGTCCAGGGACAGCTCGGCGAGCGCGTGCCCGGCCTCGACCCGCGCGTCGCTGTACTCCCTGGCGACGAGTTCCGTGATCGCGCCGACCTCGCTCTCGTTGGCGAAGCGGAACTTCTCCAGGAGGGCGGCCAGGGTCGCCGCGTCCTCGAAACTGCAGTTGACCCCCTGGCCGTAGAACGGGACCACCGTGTGGGCGGCATCGCCCACGAGCACCGTGCGGCCGTAGTGGTAGGGCCCGCAGTCGACCGTGCGGAGCCGCGTCGGCAGCCGCGCCATGAGGCCGCTCCCGACCCGGGTCATCCGGTCGAACACGTCCGGGAACTCGGTCGAGCAGTAGTCGCGGACCGCCTCGGCCGAGTCGAGTCCGGCGAAGTGGGACCGCCGGTCGCTCCCGGCCATCGGCTTGAACAGGCTCGTCGTGAACGTCTGCCCGCGGTTGGGCTGTGCCTGGAGGAAGTGGTCGCCGCGCGGCCACAGGTGCAGGCCGCTCGGGTCCGCGTCCGCGTAGTCCATCGTGATCTCCGCGTGCCCGTGCGCGATGGACCGGCGGGTGACCCGCATGTGCGTCGGGGCGGAGGCGGCGATGGCGTCGCGGACCGCGCTGTTGGCGCCGTCGCAGCCGATGAGGAGGTCCCCCTCGTACCGCGTCCTGCGGCCGTCCCCGGCGCGGACCGTCACCGCGGCCCGGCCCGCCTCCACACCGACGCACTCGCTCTCGTAGTGGATCCGCGCCCCGGCGCGGACCGCCTGGTCACGCAGCAGGTCCTGGAGGACCTGCCGGGGGATGGACAGCAGATGGTGGGTGTCCGCCGTCCCGTACGGCTGCGTGGAGATCGCACCGTCCCGGTGGTGGATGATCCGTTTGGTCAGCACCACGCCCCGATGGTAGAGGCGGCGCTTGACCTCGTGGGGAAGGGTGGAGAGTCCGCGCGAGGTGAGCGTGAGGTTGAAGGAGTGGCCGGAGCCGACCGGGCCGGACGCGGAGGTCCGCTCGATGAGGTCGACCTCGATCCCCTGGCCCCGGAGCAGGGTGGCCAGGGCGCACCCGACCGGCCCCGCACCGACAATCACCACCGAGTACGTGCGTTCTTCAGGCATGGCTCTCCTTCCGTCGCTCCTTCTCCGGCAAAGGGACCGCCCCGTGGGAGCGGAAGTACTCGAACATCCGGTTGATCCATCCCGTGTCCTCGGGGGGTAGCGGGCACCCCAGTCCGGCCAGGGACCGGCGTGTCCTCTCGTTGTCGAAGGCGTGGTCGCCGAGTCGCATCACGCCCTCGCGCATGAACGGCACCAGCGGGCCGAGCCCTTCCCCCCGGGCATCGGATTCGGCCCGCTTCTCCAGAGCAGCCATCCAGTGCGCACGGGTGGCCGGTTCGATCCCGTACCCCTGCGCGCGGATGGCCTCGATGATCGTGGGCCACGACAGCCCCCGGTCGTGGAACAGGTGCCAGTTCTCGTCGTCCGGCCCGGCGGTCGAAAGGGACACGATCGCCCGGGCCACGTAGTCCACGGGCAGCAGGTCGACGGGCGGCGCGTCCACTATGTCCTCCGGGTGGCGGCCGAGGAGCGCGAAACTCTTCATCTGGAGCCAGAAGAAGTCGTCGTGCCTGCAGGCCCCAGTGCCGTCATGGCCGCCGATCCGGCCGACACGGTGCAGCGTGACCGGCAGTCCGGCCTCCCTGGCCTGCAGGGCGAGGTGTTCGGCCACCCACTTGCTCTGTGAGTATCCGATGCCCAGCGATGCGGGGTCCCCCGGCACCGCGTCCTCGGCCACCCGGCCGGAGGTCGAATCGGGGGGGAAGACCCCCATCGTCGAAACCAGCCGCAACGGTGTGCGGTTGGCGGCGCAGAAGTCGAGCAGCACCCGCAGACCGTCGACGTTCGCCCGCCTGACCGTGTGGTAGGGAACGACGAAGTTGATGTGCGCGGCGGCGTGGTAGACCTCGTCCACGGACCGCGCCAGTCGCTCGTACTCCTCCCCCAGCCCGAGTTTTGGCTGTGACAGTTCGCCCAGGCTGACCTCGACCTGGTCGAGCACGGAGGGGTCCAGGGCAAACTTCTCGAAAGCTCCCACGAGGCGCTGTCGGGCCTGGTGCTCGGTGTCCGCGCGGACGAGGCAACGGACCCGTCGCCCGGCCCGCCGGAGCTCGTCGAGCAGATGGCTGCCGAGGAAGCCGGTCGCACCGGTCAGCAGGACCGTTCCGTCGCCCGGCTCCCGCCTGGGCGAGACGGAGAAGTCCCGCAGACGCGCGTCGTCGCGCAGCACCTGCGCCGTCGTCCGGTCCTCGGTGCCGTCGCCGCCCACCAGGCACCCGGCCATCCCCCGCAGGGTGGGG
This sequence comes from Nocardiopsis sp. NPDC058631, assembly GCF_042716955.1. Classification (NCBI taxonomy): domain Bacteria; kingdom Bacillati; phylum Actinomycetota; class Actinomycetes; order Streptosporangiales; family Nocardiopsidaceae; genus Nocardiopsis; species Nocardiopsis sp. NPDC058631. The sequence continues at coordinate 53,689 of NZ_JBHXQY010000001.1, forward strand.
GTCTTGAGCAGGGCCGACAGGGCGATGTCCGTGCCGAAGCGCTGCCGGACGAGCCGGTGCAGGCGGGCCGCGAGCATCGAGTGGCCGCCGAGGAGGAAGAAGTCGTCGTCCGGGGTCTGCGGGGAGGACCCGAGCAGCTCCGTCCACACTTCGGCCATGGCGAGCACGTACCGGGCCCCGGGCGTGTCCTGGCCGACCGCCTCGGCCAGGGGCGGGTGCGGTCGGTCGGCGCCGGTGGCGCCGTCCTCGGCGTGCCCGCCGTGCCATTCCTCCAAGGCACGGCGGTCCATCTTCCCGGTCGGGGTCAGGGGAATGCTGTCGATGCGGGTGAGCGTCGCCGGGACCATGTAGCCGGGAAGTACGTCCGCGAGCTGCGCCCGCCATGAGGGCGGCGGTTCGGCGCCTGATTGCACGAACGCGTGCAGCCGCCGTTCGCCCTTCGAGACCCGGGCGACCACCGCGGCCATCTCCACGTCCAGTGCGCGTTCGAGCGCGGACTCCACCTCGCCCGGCTCGACGCGGTAGCCCCGGATCTTGATCTGGTCGTCGAGCCGGCCGCGGTAGTGCAGGCGTCCGTCCGGCGCCAGCACGACCACGTCCCCGGTCCGGTACATCCGTTGCCCGGGCGGTCCGAAGGGGTCGGGCCGCATCGCGCTGTCGGTCTTCTCGGGCAGGTTCAGATAGCCCGGAGAGACCACCGCCCCCGCGATGCAGAGTTCTCCCTCCACCCCGAAGGGGGCCAGACGGTCGTCGTCGATGAGGACGCGCGCGTCGACTCCGGGGACGAGCCCACCGATCGGCGGCATCGTGGGCCACGTGTCGGGGTCGGCGGCCAGGGTCTCCGCCGTGCACCAGTGCGCTTCGGAGGGGCCGTAGGCGTTGATCAGCCGTGCGTTCGGCAGCGCTCGGAACATGGCCCGCAGGTCATCGGTGACGACCAGCCGTTCACCGGTGACGTACACCTCGCGCAGATGCGGCAGTGGCACGGCGGAAGTCCGCAGGACCGCGGCGAGTTCGCGGAGCGCGACGTACGGGAAGAACGCCCGCTCGATGCGCTGTTCGGCGAGCTGTTCGGCGAGGGCCTCGAAATCGGTTCTGGCGTGTGCGGGCGGAATGACCAGTGTGCCTCCCGTGCACAGGGAGCCGACGAGCTCCAGCGCGAAGACGTCGAAGGCGGGAGACATGTACTGGAGCGTGCGCATCCGCTGTCCGGAGGACATCCGCTCCTGGCAGTGCGCGAGGTTGGCCAGCGTGGCCTCGGTGATCACCACGCCCTTGGGCCGGCCGGTGGAGCCCGAGGTGTAGACGACGTAGGCGGTGTCGTCGGGCCTCTTGCGCCCGGGTTCGACGAGGTCGGCGGGACCGCCGTCCAGGTCGGCGGAGGCGAGGACCTCCAGCCCCGCGGGCAGGTCCGCACCGGACAGGTCGATGGCGGGGTCTCGGACGAGGATCGTGGCACCGCTGTCGACGACGGCGAAGCCCAGCCGTTCCACCGGGTTCCCGGGGTCGAGGGCGACATAGCTCCCCCCGGCGCGCAGGATCCCGAGAACCGTGGCGACGAGGTCGGGCCCCGGGTGCAGCAGGACGGCGACCGGTGCGCCCGAACGCACCCCCCGCGCGGCCAGGCCCACCGCCACGGACCGGACCCGCCCGTCGAGTTCGGCGTACGTGGACACGGCGCCGTCGGTGACCAGAGCGGGCTGGTCGGGGGCGGCCCCGGCTGCTGCGGCGAAAAGGTCGTCGGTCAGTTCGGTGCCGAGTTCGGGAGCGTCCTCCTGCCGCGAGCAGGACGCGATGACCGCGGCTTCCTCCTGCGCGCCCATCCACGGCAGCTCGCGGACCGGCGTGTCCGGTTCGGCGAGCACGCCCTCGACGAGCTGCCGGAGCCGCTGGACGAGGTGGTCCGCGAACACGGCGCCGTCATCGGTGGTCGAGGTGTGCTCGACGATCAGCGTCTTGCGGTCCGGTGCCTCATCGACGATGAGCGCCAGATCGTACTTGGCCCCGCCCGAGGTGTACTCCCAGGTCGTCACCCCCCACTCCAGGAGGTCGAGGCCGCGTGCGCCGGCCGGCATCACGGTGATCATCGCGTTGAACAGCTCGCCGGTGCCGTCGCGGTGGTTGCCGCTCTCCCGGAGGTCGGCGACCACGCTCTCAAGCGGGGCGTGCCGGTGCCGGAGCACGTCGAGCACCTCGCGCCTGACGGCCTGGAGCACGTCGTGGGCGGTGTCCTGGGCCGCCAGGCGGTGGCGCAGCACGACGGTGTTGGTCAAGTGCCCGACGACCTCGGCGTCCTCCCTCCCCTCGCGCACGGAGAGCGGCATGCCCAGCAGGACGTCGTCCTGACGGGTCTGCCGGTGCAACAGCACGAAGTACACGGCGATGAAGAACATGCTGGTGGTGATCCCCTGCGCGGCGCAGAACCCCTGCATCCGCGTGATCAGCTCCGGGTCGAGGACCGTCTGGGCGGAGGCGCTGCGGGGCGCCCGCCCACCCGTCAGCGTGACGGGTACGACCACGGGCGCGTCGGCGAGCTTCTCACGCCAGTAGCCCAGTGTCTTCGAGTCCGCCCCCGGCTCCGCGGCGTCCGCCACCCGCTCACGCCACCGGGCGTAGGCCTCGAACGACTGCCGCCGTACCGGCCGCTCAGGCGTGTCGCCGCGTGCCAGGGCCGCGTAGGCCGCCTCGACCCGGCGCAGGTAGGGCTTCCACGACATCCCGTCGAAGACGGTGTGGTGGATGTTGAACACGAGAAGGCTCGTGCCCTGGGCGAGGAGGCGCAGGTGGCGGACGCGCGCGAGCGGACCCGCCCCCAGGTCGAAGACGGTGCGGGCGACCTCGTCCACCTGTGCGCCGATCCACGTTCGCGGGTCTTGCGCGCCCGAGTCCCGCAGCTCGACGATCGGGTCCAGGCGGTCGTGCACGATCTGGCGCAGGTCACCCTCCGGACCCATCTCGAACGTCGTACGCAGGGAGACCTGCTCACGGTGGACCGTGCGCACGGCGGCCGCGAAGTGGTCGTCGTCCAGCTGGACGGGGAGCCTCAGGACCAGGGGCTGGTTGTACGCCGTGGGATCGCCGGTGCCGTAGGTACTCGCGAACCACAATCCGGCCTGTACCGGTGAGGGCGGGAAGGCCTGTCTTTCGACACTCGTCATCTGGAACCACCTCCACCGCGCTGGGACCGGATCAGAGCCGCGATACCGGCCACCGTGCCCGCGTCGAGGAGATCGCTGGGGGACAGGGCGATACCGACCACGTCCTCAAGCCGGGACCCGAGGTCGATCAGGTGCAGCGACGTGACCCCGGCCTCGATGAGCGCTTCGTCGGTGCCGAGCTGCGGATGGTCCATCACGGCGGCCAGCGTCGACCGGACGGCCTCGGCGAGTTCGTCGCTCGGAGTCCGTTGCGTGCTCCGCTCGGCCCCCCGCCCGGGGGCGAGCCGCGTGCGCAGCTCACCCCGGTCGATCTTGCCGTTGGCGTTCAGGGGGAACGAGTCGAGGACCGTCACGGTCGAGGGAACCATGTAGTCGGGCAGCCTCTCGCGCAGGTGGGCCATGAGGGTGTGCCCACTGAGCTCGCTCCCGCCTTCGGCTCCGGGGTCGGCCGTGCACCACAGCACGAGCCGTTCCGCGGCCCCCTCGTCGGCGGAGGCCTGGACGACCGCCCGGGCCACGCCCGGGAACGCCTCTGCGGTCAGCTCGACGTGGCGGGGCTCCACCCGGTACCCCCGGATCTTCAGCATCTGGTCGCCGCGCCCGCCGAGCACGATCTCGCCTTCCTCGGTCCACTTGGCCAGGTCCCCGGTGCGCAGCAGCCGTCGGCCGCCGTGCTGGACGAACTTCTCCTCGGTGAGCTCCTGGTCGTTGAGGTAGCCCAGGGCGAGGCCCTCTCCGGCTATGCAGTACTCACCGATCCGGCCGGGCGGACACTCCTCGAAGTGCTCGTCGCGGACGGACAGCTCCACGGTGGGCATCGGACGGCCGACGGGGATCTCCCCCGTGGCCAGGTCCGCGGCAGTGACCCTGTGGACCGCCGTGAGCGCGGAGTTCTCCGTACAGCCGAAGGCGTTGAACAAGGCGCCCTCCATGACGCCGAGGGCTCGTTCCATGTGCGCGGAGGACGGGAAGTCCCCGCTGACGATCACCCACCTGGCCTGGGCGATCGTCTCCGGATGGTGCTCGACCAGGAGGTTGAAGAGTCCGACGGGCAGGTTCAGCACCGTGGTCCGGTCACGGATGATCAGCTCTGCGAGCTCCCGCAGGGCGGGGACCTCCTGCGGGGCGACCATGAGCCTTCCGCCGCGCAGGAGGCACGTCCAGATATCGGTGGTCGACGCCGCGAAGCTCGGCTGAGCGAGTTGCAGGAACCGGTCGCCCGGCCCGGGGGTGTAATCGGTCAGGTGTCGGGAGACCCTGGCGATCCCCCGGTGCGCGATCACCACGCCCTTGGGCACCCCGGTCGATCCGGAGGTGAACAGGACGAAGGCCGGGGCCTGCGCGGTCGGCCCGGCCGGAGGCGCCCCGGCCGGGAGCGCGTCCGCCTCGGCCAGCAGGTCGGAGACCGGCAGGGCCTCCTCCCAGGGCCCCCCGGCCCGGCCGGAACCGACCACCACGAGGGCGGGCTCGGCGGCCTCGTACATCCGCGCCTTGTAGTCGGGCGGGTGGGCGGGGTTGAACGGGACCACGACGAGCCCGGCCTTGAGGATGCCGAGGAAGAGCTGGTAGGTGGCGAGGCTTCGGTCGAGGTGCACGCCCACGCGCTGCCCCGGCCCCAGCCCGCGTACGGCGAGGGCCCGGGCGATCCGGTCGGTGCCCGCGTCCAGTTCCCCGTACGTCAGGGTCCTCGCGCCGTCCGTGAGCGCTTCACGGTGTGCGTGATCCCGTGCCGTCCTCACGAACGCGCCGGTGATCGTCTCCGAGGTGACGGCCTCCGGTCGTCCGTGTGCGGTCGTCGACAGCATTCCCACTCCTCCATCACAGCTCTGCTCGGCATCGCTCATCCGGTCAGTTCAGCTCCTTGGCCAGATACCGTCCGGTCAGACTGTCCTGGTCGGCGGCCAGGTCCTCCGGCCGACCGGTGAAGACGACCCGGCCGCCGTCGTGTCCCGCCCCCGGCCCGAGGTCGATCACCCAGTCGGAGAGCCGCACGACATCGAGGTCGTGTTCGATGACGATCACCGTGTTGCCCGCGTCGATGATCCGGTGGAACAGGGCGACCAGGTTGCGCACGTCGGCCATGTGCAGCCCGGAGGTCGGTTCGTCGAAAACGAAGATCCGCCCGTTGTCGGTGAGCCGGCTCGCGAGCTTCACGCGCTGCCGCTCACCGCCGGAGAGTTCGGACAGCGACCGGCCGAGGGTGAGGTAGCCCAGTCCCACGTCCACGAAGGCTTTCAGCCGCCCCTTGACCGTCCCGCCGATCTGCTCGACGGCCTCCTCCACCGTCGTCTCCAGCAGCTCGGTGACCGTGCGGCCGTACAACCGGTACTGCAGCACGTCAGGGTGGTAGCGACCGCCCCCGCACGTCTCGCACGTGACCGTGACGGGGTCGAGATAGGCCATGTCGCTGGTCACGCTCCCGCGCCCCTTGCAGGTCGGGCAGGCACCCTCGGCGTTGAAGCTGAACAGTCCGGGTTTGACCCCGTGCACCCGCGCGAACTCGTGGCGGATGTGGTCCCAGATCTTGGCGTAGGTCGCGGGGGTCGACCGGGGATTGATGCCGACCGCGCTCTGGTCGATGACGACGACACCGGGGTTCTGTTTGGGCAGCACCTGCGTGGTCAGCGAGCTCTTCCCCGAACCGGCGACCCCGGTCACGGCCGTGAGGACGCCGAGGGGGAAGTCGACGTCGACGTCGCGCAGGTTGTGCAGGTTGGCCGACCGGACCGGAAGGCAGGCGTCGAAACTGCGCGACCTGGACGCCGGGAGCGGTTCACACAGCCCCCTGCCGGTGGCGGTGCCGCTCGCGGCGAGTTCGGCCGGTGTGCCCTCGAACACGATCGATCCGCCGTGCTTGCCCGCCCCGGGACCGATGTCGATCACGTGGTCGGCGGCCTCGATGACCGCACGGTTGTGCTCGACGACGAGGACGATGTTGCCCTTGTCCCGCAACTGGTACAGCAGCGCGATCAGCCGTTCGACATCACGCGGGTGCAGGCCGGTGCTGGGCTCGTCGAACACGTAGATCATGCCGGTCAGGCTCGATCCGAGGTGGCGCACGGTCTTGAGGCGCTGCCCCTCACCACCGCTGAGGGTGAGGGAGGAACGGTCGAGGGAGAGGTAGCCGAGCCCGACCGTTTCCATGCGCCGCAACGCGGCGATCGGTTGCGCCAGGAGTGAGGCGTCGCCGATCGTGGCCTCCATCGCGACGAGCGTGTCCAACAGCTCGGTCACCTGCATAGCCGACAGGTCGGCGATGTTGCGCCCGTCGATGCGCGAGTCGAGGACCGCCCGGGAGAGCCGAGTGCCGCCGCAGGCGGTGCAGGCCGCCATGTCGACGACCTTCTCGACGTGCTTGCGCTCCTTGGCTTTGAGCGAGTCCAGGCCGGGCTTGATGTACCGCCGCGTGAACCGCTCCACCAAGCCTTCGTAATCGTTCACCGAGACGTTGCCGAATTCGTCGGGCCGGGTGGTCTGGAAACCGCCGCCGTGCAACAGGAGCCCCAGTTTCTCCTCGGAGTAGTCCTGCAGCGGGAGGTCGGCGTCGAACAGCGGCTCACCGAGGCGGGAACCGGGCTGGTCGACGTGGAAGTGGGCTGTCGCGTAGCGCTTCCAGTAGTTCGTGCCGACAGCGAAGTTGGGGTGCTGGATCGCTCCCCCGTTCAGCGACTTGGACCGGTCCAGCAACCGGTCGACGTCCAGGCTCAGCACCTGGCCCAGCCCCTCGCACTCCGGGCACATCCCCTCCGGCGCGTTGAACGAGTAGGCGGTCGACTCGCCCGCGCTCGGACTTCCGTGCCGGGAGAACAGGACGCGCAGCATCGGCTGGACCTCGGTGAGGGTGCCGACCGTGGAGCGCGCGTTGCGGCCCAGAGCACGCTGGTCGACGACGATGGCCGGGGCGAGGTTCTCGATGTATTCGAAGTCGGGGCGCTCGAACTTCGGCAACCGGTTCCGAATGAAAAGCGGGAAGACCTCGTTGAGCTGCCGCTGTGATTCTTTGGCGATCGTCTCGAATATCAGCGACGACTTTCCCGATCCGGATACTCCGGTGACCACGGTCAGCGCCGGTGAGGGGACTCGCACGGTGACACCGTTCAGGTTGTTCGCACGGGCCCCGTGGATGACGAGTGCCGGCCTCGTACTGTTCACCGTGTTCTACCTACTTTCATGGATTATTGCTGGTCGTTCACGAGATCGGTGACTCCGGCACCCTCCAGGGCTCCGGGTACGGCGGTCGCGGCGGGGATCACGTTCCGGCACCACGTCCGAAGCGCCCCCCTCTGGTCAGGAGGCTGGCCGCGAACCGGCTCAGCGGAAGGTCGAACACGTCTTCCACCTGGGAAAACCAGTCGGCGCTGATTCTGCCCAGGTTCTGGAACCGTTCGACGACCGGTCGACGGGCCTCCTCGTACGCGGAAAGCGCCCGAGGGAGGTCGTCGGCGGCGGCCAGGGTTTCCACCAGTACCAAGGCGTCTTCGAAAGCCAGGTGCGTACCGCTGCCGATCGAGTAATGCGCCGTATGCGCGGAGTCGCCGACCAACACGATGTTACTGCGGAACCACGGCCGTACCGTCCGTTCTCGGAACTTCCGCCAAATCAAGTCCTTTCGCGCAGGATCAGGACGAACGGAAAGGCCGAAAAGAAGTGTGAGATCGTCCGGGTCGAGCGCTCTCCGCCCTTCCACCAGAAAAGTGCTGGCAGAGTCGCTGAACGGATAGGCGTGCGCCACGTAACAACCGTCGGCCGTTGATTCGGCCAGGAAGGTCAGTGTCTCCAGGGCCTGGTCGAGACCGAGCCAGGCATAGGGCGGGCCGACCTCCTCGACGGTGGTGGTGAAACCGGCCCGGTCCGCCAGCGAGCCCGCGCCGTCGGCGCAGACCACGAGGTCGTACGAACTCGAAAGGGCGGAGAGTTTGGGCGCTTCGCGCTCTCGGAGGACCACGCCCTGCGCGCGGCACGCCTCCCACAGCAGCCTGTTCAGTGTGGAACGCGCGATCGCCGCCATCGGCGGGGCGGCCGACGTCGTCCACGGCTCGCCGTTTCTGCTGACACTCGTCTTCTCCCAGCCGACCATGTGCCGGGCCACGGTGTCCGCCAGGTGTGGCACGGCGCCGCGGAGGAGGTCGAGCGATTCCGGGGGGAGGATCACGCCGAAGCCGGCGGTCCCTCCCCGGTTCCGTTCCCACACGACGACGTGGTCCGCCGCCCCGCGCTTCTTGAACAGCAAAGCGGTGAGGAGCCCCGCCGGCCCTCCGCCGATGACCGCGACCCTCACGACCTCACCCCGGACCGCTCCCCGACGATGGACGAGAGCCGTGTGGCCACGGTGCGCACCGATGGCATGTCCTCCATCTCACGCTGGATCGCGACCGCGGCCTTGCGCTTGGCGGAGGAGGCGAGCACGTCGGTGGCGGCCTTGGCGAGTTCGGCGGTGTCCAGCCCGTTCGGGTCGAGCATCGTGCCCGCACCGCACGCCTCCACCGCCTGGCCGTTGCTCATACTGACCGTCCCGGGCATGGGCATCACCACCTGCGGCAGGCCCGCGGCGAACGACGTCAGCACGGTTCCGGAGCCGCCGTGGTGGACGATCGCGTCCGCCTGGTCGAGGGCGAACTTCAGCGGCAGCCACCGCTCGATCCGCACCCACGGGGGCAGCGGGTCCGGAAGGCGGTCCATGGCCGCTCCGCCGGAGAGGATCACCGCTTCGCACCCCGTCCCCTCCAGTGCCTCGATGATGCGACGGTAGGTGTCTCCCCGCTGGGCCTGGGCTTCGGTGGTCCCACAGGTCAGGATCATTCGTGGCGCGTCACGCCCGCCGAGCAGCCACGGGGGCACGTCTCCGGAGCCGTTGAAGGACCCGTACCTCATGCCCAGCCGGTGGCGCGGAGTCCCGTTGGTCCAGGGCAGCTCGGCGAAGTTCGGCAGCGACGGCGGCAGCACGTCCACCTCGACCTCCGCCTCCGGGACGCGGTCGGGCAGGTCGTCCCGGTTCGCGAGCATGTGTTCCAGGGCCGGGGCGAACGTGGGGAGCGGGATCCCGTACCCGTGCAGCACCCCCACGGCCCCGAGCGCGTGGGCCGCGACCAGACCGCAGGCGTGGATGCCCGGGTACACGACGGCCTCCGCGCCCCACTCCCGACCGATCCGGAGCAGGTCGTCGAACATGCGTAGCCCCACGTCGCCGAAGTAGGCGCCGTGCACCCGCAGGGCCTCAGCGTCGTCCGCCGCGTGTCCGGACTCTCCGCGCACGATGACTTCGAGCAACCGGTCATAGGGCTCTCGGGCGCCGAGCCGCCCGCCCGCATCGACGGTGGTGAGCCCGGCGCGGCGCGCGGCCTCGGCCGCCGGGCCGGTGGTGGCCACCAGGACATCGTGGCCGTCCAGGGTGAGCTGTTGGGCCAGCGGTACCAACGGCAGGACATGGGACACGACCGGCATCGATGTGAACAGGTACTTCATGACGTGGAGGTCACCCTTCCCAAATGATCCAGGCTGAGTCGACCGAAACCGGTCGTGGGGTCGGCCAGGTCCAACGGCAGGTCGAAATGGTCCCGGTCGGGGACGACGTGGGAGACGACCGGGAGGGCGGAGGAGGCGAGGTGGGCCTCGTACGCACGCTGCTGGCGCAGATACGTGCGGGTCTCGTACCGGCCCGCGGCGAGGAGGACCGCGTCGCACCGCGGGGCCGGCATCCGCAGCGGGCTGCAGTCCTTCGCGGTCGCTCGGGTCAGGCCGAGGGCGTCGTTGACGTAGGTGTCCGGGATCTCGGCCAGGTCGTACAGGCCGCTCAGCAACAGGGCACCCCGCACACGGGGCGTCGCGGCATCGGCCAGCGCGCACGCGAGCAGGTGGGCGCCCGCGCTGCTGCCCGCGACGTACACCCGGTCGGGATCGATGCCGTAGGAGGGTCCGCTGCCGGCGATCCAGGCCAGGGCCCGCTTCACCGAGGCGACCATGTCCGGCAACGTACGCTCCGGCGCCAGGCCGTAGCCGACGGCGACGTAGGCCAAGCCGTGGGACACAGCGTTCTCGGCGGCGAAGCACGCATCGTCGATGCCCGATTCCTGCCAGTGCCCGCCGTGCACGAAGACGAGGGCGGGGCAGCCGGGACCGTCGGCCGGGAACACGTGGCACCTCTCGCCGGACTCGTCCCCGTACGGCACGGACTCCTCGGCCCGGAGCCGGCTCCGGGCGGCGTCCCCGCGTTCCCGGTACAGCCGTAGCGACCGCCGCGGTTCGCGCGCGACGGAGCTCGGGGAGTACTCGAGGTCGAGGCGGTCAGACGGCATCGGGTTTGCTTCCCTCGATGACGCCGTGCGGCGTCCAACCGTGGCCGCGGATGCGCGCGATATCGACGAACCCCGTCTCCTTCAACCAGGCCTCGTGCTCACACCACTGGTAGATGGTCGCCTCGTCGGCGGGCAGCGTCGCGAAGTAGACGTTGTCCAGGGCCGCGTAGAGTGGTCCGCACCCGTCATCGTCGGCGAACGCGTTGAAGACCGCGACCCTCCCGCCTGGCCGCAGCGCGTCGTACGCCTTCTTGAGCAGCTCCTGGTTCTGCTCCGGTGACCAGATGACGAACTGGTGCGCGAACAGGATGAGATCGGCCCCGCTCGGCCAGGGGTCGGAGAACATGTCGCCGACAACGACGTCGATGCGGTCGGAGAGCCCCGCGGCGCGGATATTGTCCCTGGCCACTTCGGTGGCGCCCTCAAGGTCGAAGACCGTCACCTTCAGGTGGGGGTGGGAGCGGGCCAGCGCGATGGCGTTGACCGCGTCACCGCCGCCGACGTCGAGCACGGTGGCCGTGTCGCGGAAGTCGACCTGGCTCAGCAGCACCGGATTGGACAGCTCGGACCATGAGTGCATACCCCGGAAGAAGAGGTTTTCGAGCTCGGGCGACTGCTCCAGCCGGGTGTACAGGTCGTTCCCCCTGCCGGGCAGGTGCTTGAGCCCTTCGTTCTCCCCGGTGCGCAGTGACTGCGCGTACTCCGTCGCCGGAAGGTAGGAGAGCCTCTGCTGGAAATCGAGGATGTTGCGGATCAGCGGCCACGTGCCGTCCTCGATCGCGTCGCGCAGTGGAGCGCTCGGCACATACGTGCCGTCCTCACGGTCGGTGAGCCCGAGCGAGGTCGTGCCGAACAGCAGCTTGCGCGCCGACTTCGCGGGCAGGCGCAACCCCTCGGCGACCTGCTCGCAGGTCGACGGGCCGTTCTGGGTGAGGTACTCGAACAACTGGAGTTCGGAGGCCGCCCGCAACTGCTGGAACGCGGAGAACCCGAAAATCAGCGGAACAAGGGACTCAAGGTCTGCTTTGCCCGTCATGTCTTAGCTCCGATCAGTTCGACAATCTCTTCCTCACCGACGACGCGTCCGGCGGTGAGCGCGTCATGGGTCATGGTGTGGAGTCCGTGACCGCGCCGGATCACGCGGCACTGGTGCTCCGGCGCCCTGTCCCCGCCGGGTCCGTTCATGGCGTCCTCCCGCGCTCGGGGTTCTCCAGACGGGTCCGGAACGTCCACAGCTCCGGGAAGAACCGGTGTTCGTTGATCTCCCGCAACCAGGAAGCGCCGTCCGTTCCGCCCGTCCCGCCCTTGCCGCCGAGCATCCGCTCGACCACGAGCAGGTGCGTGGCACGCCATCGCGAGAACTGGTAGGCGACCTCCAGCAGGCACTCCGCGAGCCGGTGGGGGCCGCGGTGGCGCCGCGGGTCTGCGTAGATCTCCAGCCACACGTCCTCGACACCGGTGCTCGGTTCGTGCTGTCGGTTCGGCGGACGCCGCAAGCAGGACACCGGTACCGCGAAGCCCCGCCGGTCCAGGTAGTGCAGCGCGGCGTCGTACAGCGACGGCTTCGCGAGCTCCGCCCGCACCTGCTCGGGCCCCTCGCGCAGGGCGGCCCGGGCGTGCCGTCCGGGCCGGTTCCCCAGGACGAACTCCAGGGTGCGGTAGGCGAAGGACTGCACGCCCGACGCGTCGTCGAGGACATGCCGGAACGCGACGAACTCGTCGGCGGACATTCCGTTCATGGACTCCCAGCAGGCCACGAGGACGCCCTGGCTGCGGACCGCCCGGGCCAGGGCCAGGCAGGCGCCGTCGAGGTCGTCGTGGCCGAGCGCGGTCCTGGCCGAGTCGAGGTCGTCGGTCACCACCCGGAAGAGCAGTTCCTTGACCTGGCTGATCAGGAGGAAGCTGAGTTCGCCCCGGACGTCGCTGCGCGGGCACTGTAGTTCGTGCAGCTCGTCCATGCGCGCGTACGAGACGTACTCGGGTACCCCGGTCATCGTGATCTCTCCAGGACGTGGGCGAGTTCCCGCGCCGCGTGCCACACCTGGACGTGGCTCACGTACAACGGGGCGAAGGCGATCCGGATCAGGTCGGGCGGGCGGGAGTCGAGGAGGACACCGCGATCGGCCAGCTCGTGCTCGACCTTCGCCGCGTCGGGGACGTTCAACGCCAGGTGACCGCCGCGGCGGGCGGCCTCCCCGGGAGAGGCGAGCTGCCCGAGGAGGCGGGGGGAGCGCTCCCCGGCGCATGTGAGGAAGAAGTCCGACAGTGAACGGTTGCGCCGGCTCAGTGCCTCGATCCCCGCCCGTGTCAGCGGGCCCAGGGCATGGTGCAGCGCGACGAGGCTGAGAAGTGGCGGGGTCCCCGTCCGGGCGCGGTCGATGCCGTCGGCGGGAACGAAGTCGGGGGACATCGCAAACGGTGCCGCGTGGCCGTGCCACCCGGACAGGGGCAGGTCCACGGTGGGCTGCAACCGCTCCGCGACGTAGAGGTACGCCGGCGCTCCGGGGCCTCCGCCCAGGTACTTGTACCCGCATCCGACCGCCAGGTCGACCCGGTTGTCATCGAGGTCGGTCGGCAGGACCCCGGCCGCGTGGCTGAGGTCCCACACCGTCACCGCGCCCGCGGCGTGGCAGCGAGCGGTCGTCGGCCCGATCTCGCGGAGTTCGCCGGTGCGAAAGTCCACCGGGGCGACGATCGCGGCGGCGATCCGCGACCCGTGGGCCTGAAGGGCCGAGTCGAAGCCTGCCGCCGACTCGACGAGCAGTCGTCGGCCGAGAAGGCGTGCCACCGACTGTGCGATGTACAGGTCCGTGGGGAACGCGCCGGCCTCGATCAGCAGGAGCGGCCGTTCCTCACGCAGGCGGCAGGCGGCCACCACCGCGTTGAACAGCGTCGTCGACGTGGTCTCCCCCGCGACGACGACCTGCCCCGGCCGGGCCCCCAGCAGCGTTCCGATCGCGTCGCCGACGGTACGCGGCAGGTCGAGCCAGCCATCGGCGAACCACCCCTGTACCTGCCGGGGCGCCCACTGGCGGTCCACCACCCGTTCGAGTTCGCCCAGCAGGTCTGCGCGCGGAGGACCCAGTGAATTTCCATTCAGGTGCACGAGACCACCCACGGAAAACTCGTCCGCGCATCCGGAAAGCGGATCTTCGGCATCTCGGCGCTTGGCCTCATCGAGCGTTTCGCGCATGTCCCCCCTTTCAGGCTTCGAACCGGGGGCGGCTCCTGCGCCCCGCCGTACGAACGTAGCCGAGCAAGAGGATCCCGCACCATCAAAGATTGATCAGCCCATTGTCAGAGATCTTCTGAAGCTCTGGACCAGGTGCCCGGCCCGCGGGCGTCAGATCGACGGCGGACCGACCAGTACCGGCGCCCAGGGCGTGCTTTGCGGACCATTCCGGGCTCGCGACCGCCGGGCATCCTCTCCCCGCACCGGCGCGACCTGGTGATTTATGCCCGTCCCGAGAAAATTTTAGGTCCTCTGAATATCTTCTGATTGCCGACCGCACCGTGCTCACCGAGCATAAGTCAGGAGTATCACCAGCCATGGGGGCTTCATGAACCGAATCGAAATCGCACCGAAGTTCAACCACATAGCCATCCAGACCGATGACGTCGACTCAACGATCCGTTGGTATGGAGATTTCCTGGACGCCACCGTCGAATGGAAACTCGACACCTTCTCCCCGCTCACCCTCGAACGGCTCCCGGGGATCAGGAAACTCGTGGAGCTGAAGGCGGGGGGAGTCCGGTTCCACGTCTTCGACCGGAGCGACCACTCGCGGACCGGACCGCCTCCCCTCGACTACCAGTTCCAGCACCTGGGGATCGAGGTGGACGAGCCGGCACACCTCGTCGAGCTGCGGGAGCGCTGGCTGCGGGTGCGTGGGTCCAGTACGGGGATCCGCTGGAACCGGGACGAGCCCCCGTCGGAGATCGTGGTCGACCCGGACGGAATGCAGAGCCTCTACGTCCTCGACCCCAACGGGCTCGAGATCGAGTTCATCTACTTTCCGAAGAGGAAGACATGACCGCACCGGACGAGCAGGCAGCCTTCCTACCGCGAACGCTCCGCCTTCCGCCGGCCGGGCACGGCTACAGCGAGGACGATGGTGACCCCTCCGTCGTCCATGCCCTCGGCCAGGAAAAGTACGAACTGTTCGGCCCCGCGTGCAAGGACGGGTTCAACCTCTTCTGGTACCGATGGGTGACAGGGCACCAGATCTCGTTCCTTCTCTGGCGGCTGGTGGGTGACGTCCTCGAACGCAGCTCCCACCGGGCGCCGACGCGCCGGGAACGCGTAGCGATGGCGGCGTGCGTGGACGGGTACAGCACGATGCTGCTCTACTCCGCCACCGTCCCCCGCGAGCTCTACCACACGCACATCCGCGAGCGCATGGCGCTCCAGCACCCCGCTTTCAGCGGGGCCTGGGCGCCTGACTACCGCCCCCTCCGTCCGCTCTTTCGGGCACGGTTCCCCTGGCAGGGAGACCCCTCGTGCGCGGCCCTGCGCGAAGCGATCGAGCTCAACCACGCGATGCACGCCCGCATCGCCGACCATCTCGTTCCGGACGGGCAGTCGCTGCTGCAGAAGCACTCCGGCAGGGCGGGCGTCTCGCAGGAGAAGGAGGACCTGTTCGACGACTTCTTCATGACCGTCCGGCGCCCCGTCAGCCGCTCCGCCCTCACCGACCAGCTGAACTCGCGGATCGCGGGGATCACCGCCGACCTCGACAGCAACGGCCTGTATCCCCTGGTTGACGGGGAGCACCACACGGTCGCCGCGGAGCCGTCGGACGGCGCGCTGGAGCGCCTGGCCGCGAACGTGCTCCTGTTCGCGCATCGCGCCGCCCAGCTCTCAGCCGAGGCGGAGAACTCACTTGAGGAAGCCCACCTATGAAGCACGGCGTCGTGTTGCTGCCCGAGCACGAGTGGAAGGTCGCCGTGGAGCGGTGGCGCGCGGCCGAGGAGCTCGGTTACGACCACGCGTGGACCTACGATCATCTGATGTGGCGCTGGTTCGCGGACCGCCCGTGGTACGGCTCGGTGCCCACCCTCACCGCGGCGGCCATGGTCACCGACACGATCGGGCTCGGGACGCTGGTGGCAACGCCGAACTTCCGGCACCCCGCCGTCTTCGCCAAGGATCTCGCGACGCTCGACGACATCGCCGGGGGCCGCGTCATCTGCGGGTTGGGGTCGGGCGCACCCGGGTTCGACACGAGCCTCCTGGGCCAACCGGAGATCTCCCCGCGCGAGCGGGCCGAGCGGTTCGAGGAGTTCGTCGGCCTGCTCGACACACTGCTCACCGGAGGAGACCTGGATCGGGCCTCGCGCTGGTACACGGTGCGCGGGGCGACCTTCCACCCGCGGGCGGGGCAGGGCCCACGCCTGCCCTTCGCCGTCGCCGCGGCCGGCCCCCGTGGCATGGCGCTCACCGCCCGGTCAGGGCAGTACTGGATCACCAGCGGGCCGCCGAACGACTTCCGGTCGCGGCCCCTGCGCGAGATCGTGCCGGTACTCCGCAAGCAGATGAGCGGTCTCGACTCAGCCTGTGAACGCGAGGGACGCGATCCCGCCGACGTGCGCCGACTGTTCGTGACCGACGCGTCCGCGGGCGGGATCACCGCTTCCCGGACGGCCTACGAGGATGCCGCGAGCGAGCTCGAAGCTCTGGGGTTCACCGACCTCGTCGTCCACTGGCCCCGGCCGGACCATCCCTACCAGGGCGACGAACGGGTCATCCTCGACTTCGCCCAGAGCAACCTGAGCGGGAGACCGTGATGTCCAGCACCAGAGTCGACATGTTCGGCCTCTCCCCCGGCAGGGGGAGCGCGCTGGACGTCCTCGTGCCGGACGCGGCGCACCCGTGGGACGCGACGGCGGTGTCCGCGCACGTACGCGACACCGACGCGCACGAGACCGCCCTGGTGGTCTCGTGCGCGGAACGCGCTTTCGCGACCAGGATCTTCCATCCCGGCGGGGAGAGCCCCTTCGGCACGCACTCCATGGCCGGGGTGGCCGCCTGCCTGGTCGCGGGCGGCCATCTGGCGCCCGGTTCCGATCAGGTCGCACAGACCGCCCCCAACGGCCCCCAGCGGCTCTGGACCGACGGGCACCGCGTCCGGGTGCCGTTCCACGGGCCCGCGGTCCACCACGACGTCCCGATCGACCCCGACCTCGTCTCCCCGTACACGGGTCAGGCGATCGGCGCGGGGGTCGGGCGCCAGTTCACCCTCGTCCGCGTCGGCGAGGACCCGCGGAGCCTCCCGGCCCCCGACCCCGTGCTGATGCGGGAATCGGGCCTGACCGACCTCACGCTCTTCCGGTGGGACCCCGAGCGCCGGCACATGTCGGCGAGGGTCTTCGCCCCCGGGTTCGGCTTCCCCGAGGACGCCGGCTGCCTGCCCGCCGCCAGCGCACTCGGAGTCGCCGCGCTGGGCCTCGACCCCGCATCGCACGGCGTGCCCGTGACGGTGACCCAGGTGACCGCGCGGGGCACCGAATCGGTCTTCACCTGTGTGGGCTCGATCGTCGACGGCACCGCCAACCTCACGGTGACGGGAAAGGTCTGGGTCATGGACCGACAACGCCGGGCGACGTCAGGTCTGTAGTGGGCTGCCATCGCGGAGCACCGGGCCTTCCCCGGCCGCTGACCGGAAAGCCTGACCGCACCGTGGCCGGGGTGGCCGGATCGTGTGCCCGTTCCCCCGGGTCAGTACACGGCTCCTTTTACGCCTGAACGCCCGGGCAGTTCCCGTTCATCTGAAATACACCGCTCACATGATGCTTGGGACAGAAAGGGAAGAATGGAAAGGGACCCATTGCACCATACACCGTGGACATTACCGATCCCAGAAGGTTCCACCTTTCCGAGCACGCCGAAACCACGAGCACGACACCGGCCCGGGGCCCGGACCACGCCCCTGACCAGGATATCCACCGAATATTTCGCACTCCTCGAACGGAAGGCACCGTTGTCGCGCTCAACGAACATGGAGTGGTCAATTGTTCACCCATCTGAGTGAATTCCACGCGTGGTTCGCCCACCGGGGCGAGGTACAGCGCCAGCACGTCACCAGGATCCCCCTCGACGAGCTCGGGGGATGGGCAGCCGACCCCCGAACCGGGAACCTCGTCCACCGAACGGGCGGTTTCTTCACCGTCGCGGGCCTGGACCTGACCCGCTCCGGTCGCGGTGTCGAGGCGTGGCAGCAGCCGATCCTGGTCCAGCCGGAGCAGGGCGTCCTCGGCATCCTGGTCAAGGACTTCGACGGGGTCCCGCACTGCCTCCTCCAGGCCAAGATGGAACCGGGCAACGTCAACGGCCTCCAGCTCTCGCCCACCGTGCAAGCCACCCGGAGCAACATCTCCAAGATCCACGGGGGCCGGGACGTGCCCTACCTCCAGTACTTCACAGCCCCCAGGAAAGGGCTGGTGCTCTCCGACGTCCTCCAGTCGGAACAGGCCTCGTGGTTCCTCGCCAAACGCAACCGCAACATCATCGTCCGGGTGGACGAACACGTCCCGGTCCTCGACGAGTTCTGCTGGCTCAGCTTCCCGCAGATCTGCGCGCTCCTGCGCCTGCCGAACCTGATGAACATGGACACGCGGACCGTGCTGGCCGGGGCCGCCGGGATCAGCCTCAGCGGGGGCGACAGTACCGAGGACTCCTTCCGGGGTGCCCTGGCCCGGTCGCGCGAGGCCGAGGTGTCGCTCCACTCGATGGTCGAGGTCCTCAGCTGGTTCACCGAGGCCAAGGGGCGGTGCACCCTGACCCGGCACACCATCCCGCTCGACAAGGTCAGTGGCTGGTCCCGCCGCGACGGGGCCATCAAGCACGACCTGGACCTGCACTTCTCGGTCATCGGGGTGGCCGTGGAGAGCGACAGCCGCGAGGTGACGCGGTGGCAGCAGCCCATGTTCGAACCCCGGGGCCAGGGGGTCATCGCCTTCCTGGTGAAGAGCATCCGGGGGGTCCTGCACCTGTTGGTCCAGGCACGGATCGAGACCGGCGCCCTCGACGGGGTCGAGATGGCGCCCACGGTCCAGTGCCAACCGGAGAACTACAAGTGGCTCCCCGAGGCCCGCCGCCCCCTGTTCCTGGACGAGGTGCTGGGGGCGTCGGAGGACCGCATCCGGTTCGACAGCGTCCACTCGGAAGAGGGCGGGCGCTTCTACCACGCACGCAACCGCTACCTCATGGTCGAGGTCGAGGACGGCTTCGACTCCGACGTGCCCGAGGACTACACCTGGGTCACCCTGCGGCAGCTGACCGAGCTCGTGAGGTACGGCAACCACCTGAACGTCGAGGCCAGGAGCCTGCTGACGTTCTTCGGATTCTACGAGGAGGAGTGACGAATGGTCACCCACGTGTGGGACTACCTTCCGGAGTACGAGGCGGAGCGGGACGACCTCCTCGACGCGGTGAGCAAGGTGTTCGCCAGCGGACGCCTGGTGCTCGGCGAGAGCGTCAGGGGTTTCGAGGCGGAGTTCGCGGCCTACCACGGCGTCTCGCACTGCGTGGGCGTCGACAACGGCACCAACGCGGTGAAACTGGCGCTGGAGGCGTGCGGGATCGGCCCCGGGGACGAGGTGGTCACGGTCTCCAACACGGCCGCGCCGACCGTGGTGGCGATCCACGGGGCCGGGGCCAGACCGGTCTTCGTGGACGTACGGGACGACGACCACCTCATGGACCCCGACCTGGTCGAGTCCGCCATCACCCCACGGACCAGGGCGATCCTGCCCGTGCACCTGTACGGGCAGTGCGCCGACATGGACGCCCTCGGGGCCGTGGCCGACCGCCACGGCCTGGCCGTCGTGGAGGACTGCGCGCAGGCGCACGGCGCGCGCAGGAACGGTGTGCGCGCCGGGACCACCGGCGACGCCGCGGCCTACTCCTTCTACCCGACCAAGGTCCTGGGCGCCTACGGGGACGGCGGCGCCGTCCTCACCGGTGACGACGCCACCGCCGCGAACCTGCGCCGCCTGCGCTACTACGGCATGGAGGAGACCTACTACGTGGAGCGCCTGCCGGGGCACAACAGCAGGCTCGACGAGGTCCAGGCCGAGATCCTGCGACGCAAGCTCACGCGGCTGGACCTGTACGTCAAGGGACGCCAGGAGGTGGCCCGGCGCTACGAGGAGGGCCTCGGCGACCTCTGCGGGGAGGGCGGGCTCGAACTGCCGTCGGTCACCCCGGGCAACGACCACGTGTACTACGTCTACGTGGTCCGGCACCCGCACCGGGAGGAGATCCTCCGCCTCCTGCGGGAGCGGTACGACATCGCCCTCAACATCAGTTACCCCTGGCCCGTGCACACCATGAGGGGCTTCGCCCACCTCGGCGTGCCCGTCGGCGCCCTCCCCGTCACGGAGCGGCTCGCGGAGCGGATCTTCTCGCTCCCGATGTACCCCTCCCTGCCCCGGGCCACCCAGGACCGGGTGATCACCGCCCTCCGCGAGGTCCTGGAAGGCCTCTGAGGGGACCGTCCGGCTCCTGTCAACCGCACCGCAGACGAGGAGAACACGTGAAGGCGCCGTCCCCTGCCGGAGGTTCCGGAACCCGGTTACGGCCCCTGGCACGCACGGTCGCGCGGCCGTGGCCGGGGGACGACGGCCCCGTCACGTATGCGGGGGACAACGTCCTCCGTGGCGGGAGCGCCGACCGGAGGCGCATGTTCGACCGGGGAGCGTCGACGCTCCTCGGTCGATTGGTACCGAGCCCCGACGCACGAGTTGGCGGGGCGACGATCTCAGCCCCGAACGGGACGAACGAAGGCGGAAACATGTACGGCGAAGAGTTCACCAAAATCTCCGACCTGGTCTACGAGGGACGCGGCAAGGACTACCGGGCGGAAGCCGAGTACCTCGAAGGGCTGGTGCGGGCACGGATCCCGCACGCGCGTTCCGTGCTCGACGTGGGTTGCGGCACCGGCGCGCACCTGGCGGCCTTCACCGAGTGGTTCGACGAAGTCGCCGGGCTCGACCTCTCGGAGAGCATGATCGAGGCGGCTCGGGCCAAGGACCTGCCGGCTTCCCTGCACCTCGGCGACATGTGCGACTTCTCGCTCGGCCGCACGTTCGACGTGGTCACCTGCATGTTCGGGTCCATCGGCCACCCGGAGTCGGTCGAGGCCCTGACCGACGCGCTGCGCTGTTTCGCCCGGCACCTGGAGCCCGGCGGTATCGCCGCCGTCGACCCCTGGTGGTTTCCGGACACCTTCCTGGACGGTTTCGTCTCCGGCGACGTGGTCGAGGGCGGGGGACGCACCATCGCCCGGGTCTCGCACTCCGTGCGCGAGGGGAACCGGTCGCGGATGGAGGTGCACTACACGGTCGCGGACCGCGAGACGGGCATCCGGCACTTCACCGAGACCTACGTGGCCAGCCTGTTCAGCCGGGAGCAGTACGAGACCGCGTTCGATCAGGCGGGGTTCGATCCGGAGTACATCGAAGAGGTCCACCGAGGCCGCGGCCTGTTCCTGGCCGTGCGCCGCTGATGGCGCCGCATCCCTTCCCCCAGAGCGAAAGGTACGAGGACTTGTCCGAAACCAGTCAGCCGAAGCCGGATCCCCAGAAGGGGACCGAGACGATGACATCGCGACCCCTGGCCGTCACCGGGGCCTACGAGTTCACCCCGAGAGTCTTCCCGGACGAACGCGGGATCTTCGTCGCGCCGTTCCAGGAACCGGTGTTCGCGGAGGCGGTGGGCCACGCCCTCTTCCCCGTGGCGCAGTCGAACCACAGCCGGTCCCGGCGCGGGGTCGTGCGCGGGATCCACTACACGGTCACCCCCCCGGGCACGGCCAAGTACGTCTACTGCCCGATCGGCCGGGCGATCGATATCGTGGTGGACATCAGGGTGGGGTCCCCGACCTTCGGCAAGTGGGACAGCGTGGTGCTCGACCCGGAGGACTTCCGGGCGGCCTACCTGCCGGTCGGGGTCGGCCACGCGTTCGTCGCGCTGGAGGACGACACCGTGATGTCCTACCTGTTGTCCGACTCCTACGTGGCCGGGAACGAACTGGCCCTGTCCCCCACGGATCCGGATCTCGGCCTGCCCCTGCCGGAGGTGGGAGAGGCGATCCTCTCCGCCCGGGACCTGGCGGCACCCACGTTCGCCGAGGCCCAGGAGCGAGGGCTCCTGCCCTCCTACGAGCGCTGCATGGAAATCCAGGAGGAGAAGTGCCGTTGAACTCCCCACGCCCCCTCGTCGTGGTGCTCGGCGCCTCGGGGTTCATCGGCTCCGCCGTCACCCGCGAGCTGGCCCGACGCCCGGTCAGGCTCAGGCTGGTGGCCAGGGGGCCGGCGCCAGTCCCCGACCGCTGCACCGCGGACGTGGAGACGCGCACGGCCGATCTCACCGAGCCCGGCAAACTGGCCCGGTGCGTGGCCGGTGCGGACGCCGTCCTCCACCTGGTCGCGCACCTGGGCGGCGGGACCGGGTGGCGTGTCGCGGACGGCGACGACACGGCCGAGCGGGTGAACGTCGGCCTCACCCTCGACCTGGTGGAGGCGCTCCGCGCCTGTCGGGGTTCCGGGCCCCCTCCCCAGGTGGTGTTCTCGGGAACGACGACCCAGGTCGGCCCCACGGACCGGATCCGGCTCGACGGCGGTGAGGAGGACCGGCCCAGGAGCGCCTACGACCTGCACAAGCTCACGGCCGAGCGGGCCCTGAAAGCGGCGACGGCCGAGGGGGTCCTGCGCGGCGCCACTCTGCGCCTGCCGACCGTCTTCGGTCACGGTCCCCTGTCCACCGCGCGCGACCGCGGGGTGGTGTCCACCATGGTGCGCCGGGCCCTGGCGGACGAACCGCTGACGATGTGGCACGACGGTAGCGTGCTCCGCGACCTGGTCTACGTGGATGACGTCGCGCGGGCCTTCGCGTCCGCACTCGACCACCCGGACCACCTGGCGGGCGGCCACTGGCTGGTGGGCACCGGCCACGGCGCCCGTCTCGGGGACGTCTTCGCCGAGATCGCCGAGATCACCGCCGAGGCCACGGGCCGGCCCCGGGTGCCGGTCGTGTCGGTCGATCCCCCCGAGCAGTCGGAGACGACCGACTTCCAGAGCATGGTCATCGACCCCACTCCGTTTCGGAAGGCCACGGGTTGGAGCCCCGAGGTCTCCCTCACCGAGGGGCTGCGGAGAACGGTGGCGGCGCTCGCCGTGTAGGCGTCGAGGAGATCCTCGAACCCCCTGCTCCGTACCGCCGGCGCATCAACGGCTCAGGACGCTGGGCCGGGTCCCCGACCGTGCTGCGCGCCCCGGTCGCGGAAGGTGCGCCGGTAGGCGTCCGGGGGCACGCCCACCGTGCGGTTGAAGTGTCGGCGCAGCGTCGCGGCGGTGCCCATCCCGACCGCGCCGGCGATGAGGTCGACACTGTCGTTGGTGGTCTCCAGCAGCTCCTGGGCCCGGCGGATCCGCTGCTCCAACAGCCATCGCAGGGGCGTGGTGCCGGTCGTCGACCGGAAGTGGCGTGCCAGGTTGCGCGAGCTCATGTTCGCCCGGCGGGCGAGGTCCTCCACGGTCAGCGGCCGCTCCAGCCGTTCCACCGCCCAGGCCAGCAGGTCCGCGACGGGGTGGCCGTTCCGGACGGGCACCGGGGCGGCGACGAACTGGGCCTGGCCACCGGGCCTGTGCGGGGGCACGACCAGGCGGCGTGCGGCCGCGTTGGCGACGGCCGAACCGTGGTCGAGCCGGATCAGGTGCAGGCACAGGTCCACCGCGGCGGCCTTGCCCGCGGAGGTGAGCACTCTGCCGTTGTCGACGTAGAGCACGGCCGGGTCGACCTCCACCCGCGGGTACCGGGCGGCCAGCGCCCCGGTGTGGGCCCAGTGCGTGGTCGCGCGCAGCCCGTCCAGGAGACCGGCTTCGGCGAGCACGAACGCGCCCGTGCAGAGGGACACCACCCGCGACCCGGCCCCGTGGGCGGCGCGCACCGCGTCGACCAGGGCGGTCGGGGGCGGCTCGTCCACGTCGGCCAGGGCCGGCACGACCACCGTCCCGGCGCTCACCAACCGGTCGAACCCGTGGTCGGGCTCCATCCGGAACCGTCCTGCCCGCACGGTGCCCGAACCGCAGAGGGCGATGTCGTACCAGGGGCCGTCCGAGCCGGTCGGGTCGGTGCCGAAGATCTCGCACGCCACGGCGAGCTCGAAGTGCAGCATTCCGTCGGCGAGGGCGAACGCGACCGAGGGCATGTCCGAAAGTGTACGCGTGCTGGCGTTCCGGACGCTGGTGGGGGACGACGGCCGCAGCCATGATCTTCACAGCGGACCGTTTCGAGCATCAGGGAGTACCGATGGAATCAGGGCACACCGTGGCGGTGGTCGGTGCCTCCGGGCACACCGGACGGTTCGTGGCGGCGGAGTTGCGCGACCGCGGCCACACCCCCGTCCTCGTCGGCCGTGACGCGGGCAGGCTGCGGAAGTCGGGCGCGGCCCACCCGGGGGCGCCGATGCGGACGGCGTCGATGGACGACCCGCTCTCGCTCGACCGCGCACTGGAGGGCGCGGACGCCGTGGTCAACTGCGCTGGACCCTTCGCCGTGACCGCGGCACCGGTGGTCGGGGCGGCGTTGCGCGCGGGCATCCCGTACGTGGACGTGGCGGCCGAGATCGAGGCGAACACCGACACGTTCACGCGCTACGAGCGGGACGCCCGGGACGTGGGGGTCGCCGTGGTGCCCGCCATGGCGTTCTTCGGCGGCCTCGGCGACCTGTTGGCCACAGCGGCGATGGGGGACTGGAGCGGGGCCGACGAGGTGCACGTCGCCTACGGGTTGAGCGGGTGGGCGCCCACGGCCGGGACCCGTGCCGCAGGGCGGGTGTCCCGGCAGCGGAGGGACGGTCGGCGGGTCCTCTACACGAACGGGCGGCTGGAGTACGCCGACGGATCCCCGCAGGCCGCGGAGTGGACCTTTCCCGACCCGATGGGCACTCGGGCGGTCCTCAGTGGGTTCACGATGGCCGAGGTCACCACCATCCCCCGGCACCTGAGGGTTCCGGAGGTGCGTACGTACATGACGGTCGAGGCGGTCGAGGGCCTGTCGGCCCCGGACGCACGGGGGCCGGTCGCGGTCGACGGACGCGGCCGTTCCGAGCAGACCTTCCTCGTGGACGTCGTCGTGCGCTCGGGCGGCGCCGAGCGGCGCGCCCATGCCACCGGGCAGGACATCTACGCCGTCTCCGCGCCGCTCGCGGTGGAGGCGGTCGAGCGGATCCTCACCGGGCGGACGAGGACCACCGGGGTCGCCTCCGCGGGCGAGATCTTCGACGCGCCCGGGTTCCTCCGGGCCCTGTCCCCGCACGTCACACCGGGGCCGCTCCACGAGGGGTCGGCCTCCGGTGCGGAACACGCGACCGCCGCACCCCAGCGGTGGCCGGGAACGGGCACCGGTCTCGCGGCTCGTCCGCCTCTTCGGTAGGGAGCCCTGATGTTGCTACGACCCGCTCCGCCCCTCGCCCTCAGTCCGACCGCTCGGGGCGGTGGTCACAGCCCTGGTGGCCGAACAGCGGCCATCCACGAAAATGACCAGGCAGGACCTCACACGTGAGCGTTCCCGTCGCAATGCCCAGAAGGTAGTGACTCATGGACATCTCGTGCCTGTCCCACCAGCCGTCACGGGCATACGTGACCACGGACCATTGATCGGGCGCTCCCCTTCGGTGTACCAGTAATAAGACCCTCCGATGTGATCTGACCCCAAGCAAGGAGTCCGGGCCGCACAGGATGGAAGTGGAACGGGTCGCTGCCCTCTCGGAGAGGGCTTCCGTTCTTTCTCAGGGGAACCTCGGTGCTCCCGAGGTCAACCTCGTAGACATCACTCATCACCTCAGCTCTTTCCCCGGTTTCCTCAAGGATTCCAGGGAAGTGGCCCTTCTGCCGCGGGGGCACCAGAGAGACAGCGCCAACCCTGAGACCTTCACACGCAGAAGAGATGATCTTATAATCTCGCGGCAGGGAAAATCCGACGCTCCCTTCGATTCCGTGCCAGTCATACTCTCCGACCAACCCGGACGAGCCGATACCCGCCATCCGAAGAAGGCGGAAGGAAAACTCACTCATCTCGCCAAACCCTTCTTCCGATCGAAAAAACAGCCAGTTGGGACATGCTTGCGGCTTGGGGCTCATCTCGACAGCCATCAGTATGCCTGAACGGCGTTCATAGCAGATGAGGATGCAGGTGAGGCCGGTTGTGACAGGAAAGGCGGGGGTCTTGCGTTCCCAGCACGCGTTCGGCCTCCGGCAGGAGCCCAGACAGGCGATCGACGGCCGATCCCCGGGCACACCGACACCCCATTTCCTCCGGCACGAGATATTGGCCGGACCGTGCGTGCACGGACTCGGGCTGTTTGCGTCCCGGCGCACCGCGACTCGGGGCCATCAACGATGGCGGTCATCGTGTTTTCCCATCATCGTCAGAAATTTTGTCAAGCTTCTGAGGATCGGCCTG
The DNA here is from genome assembly GCF_042716955.1 of Nocardiopsis sp. NPDC058631. NCBI lineage: Bacteria > Bacillati > Actinomycetota > Actinomycetes > Streptosporangiales > Nocardiopsidaceae > Nocardiopsis > Nocardiopsis sp. NPDC058631. The sequence goes on from NZ_JBHXQY010000001.1 coordinate 79,605, forward strand.
GATTCATTGTTCTCCCACTGGCGATGCCGATCAACCCCCATGGATGCGATCGAACAGCCGCAGCGACTCCGGGACGATCCGTCCGCGCGGGTCCTGCGCTCCCGGAGCAGCGACGAGACCCACCCCTGAGCCGTTCACGGTGTGGCCGGCAAACGGTTCATGAGGTCCCGCCCGACATTTCTGATCGGGCGGGATCCCGTCGTTTCCGGGTCCGGTGAAAGATCTGGACGCCGTACCGAATGGGCCTCTCCTCCAGAGTGCATCACCCGACGAAGGGACCTTTCCCGCCCTTCCGAGACACTTCTCCGGGCGCGTCCGGGCACCAGCGCCCGACCGCTGCGTCGCCGAGGGGGCGATCCAACCGGTTGCACGCTTTAAAAATCCAGATTCCGAAGTCGACGCCGGATGCGGATGAAGCCGCAGGCCATGGGGCGTGAGAGGCCACTGGGGCGTTCGACCGTCTTGCAAACGATTGCATTAACCCCCCTTGACATGGAAAGCGCTTTCTTTACTCTCAAGGAAAGCACGCCAGTGCTCTTGCTCTACGACGAAGGGTGAGTAGTGAGACGATCAATCACGCGTCGACTCGTATCGACGCTGGCCGCCGCGGCCTTGGTGTCGGCCGGGCTGGCCCTGCCGGTGTCCATGGCATCGGCGCAGACCGGTACCGCCACGGGTTACGCGTCCCAGAACGGCGGGACCACCGGCGGCGCGGGCGGCCAGACGGTGCGGGCCACGACCGGAACCCAGATCCACCAGGCCCTGTGCAGTCGGCCCAGCACCAGCACCCCGATCATCATCGAGGTGCAGGGAACCATCAACCACGGCAACACCTCCAAGGTGTCGGGCACCGGCTGCGACACCGCCGACGACGTGATCGAGCTCAAGAGGATCAGCAACGTCACGATCGTCGGCACCGGCAGCGGAGCCGTGTTCGACCAGCTGGGCATCCACATCCGGGAGTCCAGCAACATCATCATCCAGAACGTGACCGTCCGGAACGTCAAGAAGTCCGGATCGCCCACGTCCAACGGCGGTGACGCCATCGGGATGGAGAGCGGCGTCCGCAACGTCTGGGTCGACCACACCACCCTGGAGGCGTCGGGCGGGGAGTCGGAGGGCTACGACGGCCTCTTCGACCTGAAGAACAACTCCCAGTACGTCACCCTCTCCTACAGCATCCTGCGCAACTCCGACCGTGGCGGCCTGGTCGGGTCCAGCGAGAGCGACCGCTCGAACGGCTACGTCACTTACCACCACAACCGGTACGAGAACCTCGACTCCCGCGCCCCCCTGCTGCGCGGCGGCATCGGGCACATGTACAACAACCACTACGTGGATATCCACGAGTCCGGTATCAACTCCCGGGCCGGGGCCAGAGCCAAGGTGGAGAACAACCACTTCGAGGACTCGAAGGACGTCCTGGGCACCTTCTACACCAACGAGAGGGGTACCTGGGAGGTCAGCGGCAACATCTTCGACAACGTGACCTGGTCCAGCCAGGGCGACTCGAACTACCCCGCCGGACCCAACCCGCAGTCCACGACGTCGGTGAGCATTCCGTACTCCTACGAGCTCGACGACGCCGGCTGCGTGGTGGATGTGCTGGGGCAGACCGCTGGCGCGGGCAAGGGCAACCGGGTCTCGGACGGCAACTGCGAAGCGGAGGAGCCGACCGATCCGGACCCGACCGATCCGACTGACCCGGACCCGACCGATCCGACCGACCCGGACCCGACCGATCCCCCCACCGGGACCAACCTCAGCGTCGGGGCCGGCGCCGACGGCTCCGGCAAGGGCGGCGGAACCAGCTACGGGTCCGTCATCGACGGCAACATGAGCACCTACTGGTCGCCGAGCGGCTCGACCGGTCGCATCTCGGTCAAGTGGGGCTCCGACACCACGGTGTCCGCGATCAACATCCGCGAGGCGGCCGGAGCCGAAGGCAACATCGGCTCCTGGCGCGTCGTCGACAACGACACCGGCGAGGTGCTGACCACAGGCAGCGGAGCCGGTGTCATCACCTTCGACCCGACGGCGCTGCGAAAGATCAACTTCGAGATCACCAGCTCGAACGGCACACCGCGCGTCGCCGAGTTCGAGACCTACTCCGGCTGACCGCCGAACGGCACAGGTGAGACCGCGCGGCCTGCGGGCGGCGAGGTCGACCTGTCACCGATCCGGCCGGCAACAGCCGGAACCGGCCGGCCCGCCCGAACACACCGGGCGGGCCGGCCGTTCCAGAGGGTGACGGCAGGGCCGGGGGGTGACCGCCTCGGCTGCGGTTCGTCCCTCCGAGATCGAGGGTACAGACCATCCGGTTACCACCGTGTTGCGTTTGACTGATCATCCAGTCAGTTGGCGGCTCGCCGCGGCGCGCCTGCGTTCACGCCTGCCGTCGGGGCGCAGGAAACGCATGTGACCAAGGGTTCTGTGAGCTTGGCGCCCTCAAACCGACGCCCGCCCAACGGGGTGAGACCCACCGCAGACGTTGCGAAAATCGCTATTTCGCTGTTACGTTCTCCCCCGTGAGCGACAACGCGGCCGACGACGTGCGCGGCAGGGTCCGCGAGGCGATCCGCCGATCCGGCCTCTCCCAGCGGCAGTTCGCGGCCGGGCTCGGCATCGACCCCGGCAAACTCTCCAAGTCCCTGACCGGCACCCGGCGTTTCACCGCCCGGGAACTGGCCGGTATCGCCGACGAGACCGGGGTGACGGTCAACTGGCTGCTCAACGGCCATGACGACGCCGAGACGGTCTCGGCCGCGCCACGCGACTCGTCTGCGGTGAGGCCGCCGCCCGCGAGCCTGGCCGACCACCCGAAGGCGGCCCGGGAACACAACCGGAAACTCCAGATCGTCGAGGCCGCGTGGACCCTCATCGCCGAGCGCGGGTACCACGCGGTCCGCGTCGCCCAGGTGGCCCAGGCCTGCGGGACCTCCACCGCCACCGTCCACTACCACTTCCCGACCCTGAACGACCTCCTCGTGGAGGCGCTGCGCCACTCGGTGAAGCAGGCCTTCGACCGCCAGGTCGCGGAGCTGCACACCATCGGGGACCCGTACGAGCGCCTTCTGCGACTCATCGAGCTCCAACTCCCAGGTTCGGACCGGCTACGCCTGGAGTGGTCGATCTGGCTCCAGGTCTGGACGGCCGCGGCGCTGGACCCCGGTATGCGGGGGCTGCACGCCGACTCCTACCGGCGCTGGCACGAGACCATCTCCCGCACCCTGCGGGAGGGGAAGGAGAGCGGAGTCTTCGGTGATGTCGATGTCGAGGAGATGACCGGACACCTCACCGCCCTCATCGACGGTATGGGTATCCAGGTCATGACCGGTGTGCCCGGACGGTCCGTCGACCACATGCGCGACACCCTGCGCGCGGTCGTCGACCGCGAGGTCCGAAGGGACTGAGACCGCCGGCCCCACCCCCGCCCCTTCGGACCCGGGCGACCCGACCGTGCCCGGCGGCCCGACCGGTCCGAGCCCGCAACACCACACACGCAAAGAGACGGAGTCCCGCCGTGAGCGACACCATGAACCTCAGACCCATCCTGACCTGTGCCCTCACCGGCGCGGGGGACACCGTCGGCCGGAGCGAGCACGTCCCGGTGACGCCCGAGCAGATCGCCGCCGCCGCGGTCGAGGCCGCCGGGGCCGGTGCCAGTGCGGTGCACATCCACGTCCGCGATCCCGAGACGGGCGCCCCCTCACGGGACAACGCCCTCTACCGGGAGGTCGTCGACCGTATCCGCCAGACCGGTACCGACATCGTCATCAACCTCACCGCGGGGATGGGCGGTGACCTGGTGATCGGACAGGACGATCCGCTCCGGTTCGAGGAGGGCACCGACCTCGTCAACGGGCTGGACCGCCTGCCGCACGTGGAGGAGCTGCTGCCCGACATCTGCACCCTGGACTGCGGCAGCCTGAACTTCGGCGACGGCAGCCAGGTCTACATCTCCACCCCGGACATGCTGCGCGCGGGCGCCAGGCGCATCCAGGAGCTCGGGGTCCGTCCGGAACTGGAGATCTTCGACACCGGCCAGCTGTGGTTCGCCAAGACGATGCACGCCGAAGGCCTCATCGACGACCCGTCGATGTTCCAGCTGTGCACGGGCATCCCCTACGGTGCGCCGTCGGACCCGGGTGTCCTCCAGTCGATGGTGAACCTGCTCCCGGCGGGCGCGCAGTGGGCGAGCTTCTCCATCGGCCGCAAACAGATGCCGTGGGTGGCGCAGTCGGTGCTGCTCGGCGGGCACGCCCGGGTGGGCCTGGAGGACAACCTCTACCTCAGCCGCGGGGTGAAGGCCACCAACGGCCAGCTCACCGAGAAGGCGGTCAACATCATCGAGCAGCTCGGCGCCCGGGTGGCCACGCCGGAGGAGACCCGCGCCGTGCTCGGGCTCCGCAGCGCGGCTTAGGTCGTGTTCTCTGCCTCCTTCCGGGCTCGCCCCCACCGGGCTTCCTCCCGCTGCGCCGCTGCGCCTCTGCGCCCGTGAAGCACAACCAAGCCGAACGTCGCACACCGCCGTGCGGGAGATCGCCCGGACGGCCGCCCACCGACCCGAAAACCTGCGGAGAACACTCCCCGGGCCGCCTCCGGCCCGAACCGCCGACCGCTCGGAGGAGCACGATGACGGAGAACGCGAGAACCACCCCCGAGGCCGTGCGTACGGTCGCCTGCGTCGGAGCGGGTGTCATCGGGGGCGGCTGGGTCGCCCACTTCCTGGGCCGCGGCTACCAGGTGGTCGCCTGGGACCCCGCCCCGGACGCCGAGAGCAGGTTGCGCGGGCTGGTCTCCTCGGCCTGGCCCGCTCTGGAGAGCCTGGGCCTGGCCGAGGGGGCCGCCATGGCGAACCTGCGGGTCGCCGACACGCTGGCGGAGGCCGTCTCCGACGCGGACTTCGTCCAGGAGAGCGCACCGGAGCGCCTCGACCTGAAGACCGACCTGTTGGCCGAGATCGACGCCGCCACCCCGGAGGGCGTGGTCATCGCCTCGTCCACCTCCGGCTACAGCATGAGCGAGATGCAGGTGAAGGCGCGGACACCGGAACGGCTCGTGGTCGGCCACCCGTTCAACCCGCCCTACCTCGTGCCCCTGGTCGAGGTCGTCGGCGGCCGGCGGAGCGAGCGGTGGGCCGTCGACTGGGCCTCGGACTTCTACCGCGCCGCGGGCAAGTCGGTGATCAGCATGGAGCAGGAGCTCCCGGGGTTCATCGGCAACCGGATCCAGGAGGCCGCCTGGCGCGAGGCCCTGCACATGGTCGCCGAGGGGGAGGCGACCGTCGAGCAGATCGACCTGGCGATGACCAGCGGCCCCGGGCTGCGCTGGGCCTTCTTCGGGCCCTGTCTGACCTTCCACCTGGCGGGGGGAGAGGGCGGCATGGCGCACATGCTCGACCACTTCGGCCCGTCCCTGAAGTCCCCGTGGACCCGCCTCGAAGCGCCCGAGCTCACCGCTGACCTGCGGGACCGCATGGTGGCGGGCACCGACGAGGTCGTGGCCGGGCGTTCCAACGCCGAACTGATCGCCCAGCGGGACCGCCGTCTGATCGCGGTGGCCCGGGCACTGGAGGAGGTCGAACGCGCGGAGGCCGCCGAGCGGGCCGGGGGAGAAGCGTGAGCGCGCCCCTCGTCCAGCGGCTCCGGCCCGAGTGGATCGACTACAACGGCCACCTCAGCGAGGCCTACTACGTCCTGATCTTCGGGTTCGCGACGGACACGCTGATGGACCGGGTCGGTCTGGACGCCGCCTACCGCGAGCGGACCGGCTGTTCGCTGTACACGGTCGAGGCGCACGTGCGGTACCTGCACGAGGTCCCCGCCGATGCCGAGGTCGAGGTCCGCACCCGGGTGGTCGGTCCGGGCCCGGACCGACCCGGTACCAAGAAGACGTGGCTCTGCCACGAGATGCGGGTCGGCGGTGTGCTGGCGGCGACCGAGGAGATCCTGGCGCTCCACGTCGACCAGGAGCGGGGCCGGGCGGTGCCCTTCCCCGAGGAGGTCGCCGCGAACCTCGCGGGCCTCGCCGAGCCCGCCCCCGACTACGCGGGCCGCGCCGTCGGCCAGTAGTACGGCCTCACCCGGTGGGTGCCGCCGTGCACGCGGCCGTCGACAGGTCAGGCGCGGCGGCGTCCCTCGGGGCTCCGGCGGCTCCCGGCCGGAACCCGGACCGGCCGGAGGGCCCCCTTCGCCGGCGGTTCCGGAGGCCGGATCCACGCGCGCGAGCGGGGACGAACGCCACGGCGCCCCCCACCCAACCTCATCACACTGCGCAGCTGAAGCCTCTCGGGGTGTAGGAATGGTCACACTGCGGGTGCCATTTGGTTAGGTTAGGCTCCCCTTGCTTGGATTTCATGTGCGGGCAGTGTTGCCCCCGTAGTTCATCCCCTCGTGCCCACATCCGGTCCACGGATGCCTTCGGCATGCCCTTTTCCAGGAGGACGACCTATGACCTTCCTCGCGAGGTCCGTACAGGACCCGCCGACAGAGGAGCTCGGCCCCGGGGCCGCGGACGCCCCCGACGCGCCGCCCCTCCCCGGGGCCGACCACCGGGCCCAGCTCCTCGACGCCCACAGCGCCGAGCGCTACCGCGCCCTCACCACCTGGGCCGTCGACCGCGTCGCCGACCGGATCGCCCGGGTCGACCGGCCCTTCACCGGAGCCACCGCCGAGGACCTGCGCCCCGGGATGGACCGCGTCGACCTGGACCGGCCCCTGGAGGACCCGGTCGCAGCCCTGGACGAACTGGAGCGCCTCTACCTGGACGACGCCGTCTACTTCCACCACCCCCGCTACATGGGTCACCTGAACTGCCCCGTGGTCCTGCCCGCCCTGCTCGGCGAGACCGTCCTGTCGGCGGTGAACTCCTCCCTCGACACCTGGGACCAGAGCGCGGGCGGCACCCTCATCGAGCAGCGGCTGGTCGACTGGACCGCAGGGCGCATCGGCTTCGGCGAGACCGCCGACGGGATCTTCACCAGCGGCGGCAGCCAGTCCAACCTCCAGGCCCTGCTCATGGCCCGCGACGAGACCCACGGGCGCCACGGGGGCCGCCTCTCCGAGCTCTTGCCGCGGATGCGCGTGCTGACCTCCGAGGTCGGGCACTTCAGCGTCGCCAAGTCGGCCGCGCTCCTCGGCCTCGGCTACGAGTCCGTGATCACGGTGGCCTGCGACGACCGCCGCCGCATGCGCCCGGACGCCCTGGCCGCCGAACTGCGCCGCTGCCGGCAGGAGGGCCTCCTGCCCATCGCGGTGGTGGCCACGGCCGGGACCACCGACTTCGGCAGTATCGACCCCCTTCCCCGGATCGCCGACCTGTGCTCCCGCCACGGGCTGTGGATGCACGTCGACGCCGCCTACGGCTGCGGCCTGCTGGTCTCACGCCACCGCCACCTGCTGAGCGGGATCGAGCGCGCCGACTCGGTGACCGTGGACTTCCACAAGTCGTTCTTCCAGCCGGTGAGCTCCAGCGCCGTGGTCGTGCGCGAGGGCCACTCCCTGCGCCACGTCACCTACCACGCCGACTACCTCAACTCCCGCTCCGACGGCAGCACCCCGGCCCTGGCCCCCAACCAGGTGGACAAGAGCCTGCAGACCACACGCCGCTTCGACGCGCTCAAGCTCTGGCTGACCCTGCGGACGATGGGCGCGGAGGGGGTGGGATCGCTCTTCGACAGCGTGCTGGACCTGGCCGCCGTCGGATGGTCGCTGCTGGACGCCGACCCCCGGTTCACGGTGGTCACCCGGCCCACCCTCAGCACCCTGGTGTTCCGGTGCGTCCTGCCCGGGGTGGAGGACGAGGTCGCCGACGGCGCCAACCGGTACGCGCGGGAGGCCCTGCTGGCCTCCGGCCGCGCCGTCGCGGCCCGCACCACCGTGGACGGGCGCCCGTACCTGAAGCTCACCCTGCTCAACCCCCGGAGCACGCGGGAGGACATCGCGCAGGTGCTGGACCTGCTCGCCGGGCACGCGGAGCACTACGCCGCCGAGCACGGCGCGTTGGCCGACCCCGCACCGGCTCCTCCCCCCGCCCGGGAGACCGGCACCCCGACCACCCCCGCGCACGAGACCGGGAGGAACCGTTGACCGGCGACCACCACCACGTCCCCGACGGCGAGCGGATCCACGACTTCGCCGCGATCGGCATCGGCCCCTTCAACCTGGGCCTGGCCTGCCTGAGCGCGCCCATCGCCGGGCTGGACGGCCTCTTCCTGGACCAGAAGCCGGAGTTCGACTGGCACAGCGGCATGCTGCTGGAGGACGCGGAGCTCCAGACCCCGTTCATGTCGGACCTGGTCACCCTGGCCGACCCCACCTCGCCGTACTCCTTCCTCAACTACCTGAAGGAGTCCGGGCGGCTGTACCCGTTCTACATCCGTGAACGCTTCTACCCCCTGCGCGCGGAGTACAACGACTACTGCCGCTGGGCCGCCGGAAAGCTGGGCGACGCGGTCCGCTTCGGCCGACGGGTCGACACCGTCGAGTACGACCCGGAGCAGGCCGCCTACCTGCTGCACAGCACCGACACCGCCACCGGCGCGCGGCACCTGCACCGTGCCCGCCGCCTGGTACTCGGCACCGGCACCCCGCCCTACGTCCCCGCCTCCTGCCGGGACCTGGGCGGGGACGCCGTGCACAGCTCGGACTACCTGTACGCCAAGGAGGACCTGCGGTCCAAGCGGAGCATCACGGTGGTCGGCAGCGGGCAGAGCGCCGCGGAGATCTTCCACGACCTGCTCCAGGACGTGGACGGCGACGGCTACCAGCTCAACTGGGTCACGCGCTCGCCGCGCTTCTTCCCGCTGGAGTACACCAAGCTCACCCTGGAGATGACCTCCCCCGAGTACGCCGACCACTTCCACTCACTCCCGGAGTCCACCCGGGACCGCCTGGTGACCTCGCAGAAGAACCTGTACAAGGGCATCGACACCGACGTGATCAACGCGATCTACGACCTGCTCTACGTCAAGAGCAGGCTCGGCCCGCCGCCGGTACGGCTGCTCACCAACACCGAGGTCACCGGGGCCGGGTACGGGCCGGACACGGGCGGATACCGCCTGGAACTGCGCAACACCGACCAGGAGCGCGACTTCACCCTGGACACGCAGGGTCTGGTCCTGGCCACCGGCTACCAGTACCGGCGGCCGGACTTCCTGGCACCGGTCTCCGACCGTCTCGCCTGGGACGCCGCCGGCCGCTTCCGGGTGCGCCGCGACTACCGGGTGGACGCGGCCGCACACGGCGCCGCCCGGGAGGACGCGGACGAGTCGGGCGCGCAGGCGCCGCCGGGGTCGGTGTTCGTGCAGAACGCCGAGCTGCACACCCACGGCTTCGTCGCCCCCGACCTGGGCATGGGCGCCTACCGCAACTCCTACATCCTGCGCGCGATGCTGGGCCGCGAGCCCTACGCCGTGGAGCGCTCGATCGCCTTCCAGGAGTTCGGCGCGCCCGCGCCCCCCGGCTCCGGGGGCCTTCAGGACCCCGGGCCCGCGCCCGCGGAGGGCGTGGCGCTGGAGGTGACCAACCGATGAGCCGGTCCGTACCGAACACCCGGTTCCCGGGCTCGCTGACCAGGGTCGACCCCGCGCTGGGCCCGTTCGCCGTCCGACCCGTCGACCCGGACACCGACGTCCCGCTCCTGCACGGCTGGCTGACCGAGCCCCGGGCCCGTTTCTGGCTGATGACCGAGGCGACCGAGGAGGACGTGGCCCGCCAGTTCCGGGCCGTGCACGAGTCCGAGCACGAACAGGCCTACATCGGTACGTGGGAGGGCGAACCCCGCTTCCTGGCCGAGCTCTACTCCCCCGCCCACAGCGAGCTGGCCCCCCACTACGACGTGCTGCCCGGGGACACGGGGATGCACTTCCTGGTGGCGCCCACCGACACCCCGGTGCACGGGTTCACCCGCGCCGTCATCACCACGGTGATGGAGCTGGCCTTCAGCGCCCCCGCCACCGAACGCGTCGTGGTCGAACCGGACGTGCGCAACCGCCCCGTCCACGCGCTCAACGAGGCGGTGGGGTTCCGGATCGAGTCCACCGTCGCCCTGGCCGAGAGCGGCAAGGACGCGTACCTGAGCACCTGCACGCGCGACCGGTTCCGCTCCGCCCTCGCGGCGGGCGCGCCCACGAGAGGAGACGACCGATGACCGTCAGCCACCCCGGGCAGACCTCAGCAGGAGTCCCGGCCACGCAGGCCCCCGAGGGCGGCGGCCCCCGGCCCTTTGCGACGCGGGCCCCCGCCGCGGGGGACCGATCGCTCCCCCCGGCGACCGGCGTCCCGGCCGACCCCCGGGGGGCCGCCGCCCACCTGTCCCCCGACCTGTGGGAGCGGGCCAACCGACTGCTCGTCCGCAAGGCCCTGGCCGAGTTCTCCCACGAACGGCTGATCACCCCCGAACCCGGCGCCGACGGCACGTACACCGTCCGCTCCGGCAACGGGACCGAGTACCGGTTCACGGCGCGTGTCATGGCCCTGGACCACTGGCGGATCGACGCCGACAGCATCGTCCGCCTCCTCCCGGACGGCACTCCCACGCAACCGGACGCGCTGGAGCTGGTGCTGGACCTGCGCGAGACGCTGGGTCTGGGCGAGGAGGTCCTGCCGGTCTACCTGGAGGAGATCACCAGCACCCTGGCCAGCAGTACCTTCCGCATGACGAAGCGCCGGACCGGCGCCGCCGAGCTGGCGCGCTCGGGCTTCCAGGAGATCGAGGCGGGGATGACGGAGGGCCACCCGTGCTTCGTCGCCAACAACGGCCGCCTGGGCTTCGGCGCCGACGAGTACCTGGCCTACGCCCCCGAGGCCTCGGCCCCGGTGCGGCTGGTGTGGGTGGCCGCGCGCCGCTCGCGCACCACCTTCTCGCACTGCGCCGACACCGACCCCGGGTCCTTCCTGCGCTCGGAGCTGGGGGAGGACGTCCTGTCCGCCTTCCACGCGGAACTGACCGGGCAGGGCCTCGATCCCGAGGACTACCACCTGATCCCGGTCCACCCGTGGCAGTGGTGGAACAGGCTGGCGGTGACCTTCGCCGCCGACGTGGCCCGCCGCGACCTGGTGTGCCTGGGGTACGGGCCGGACGAGTACCGGGCCCAGCAGTCCATCCGCACCTTCTTCAACACCTCCGCACCGGAGCGGCACTACGTCAAGACGGCCCTGTCGGTGCTGAACATGGGCTTCCTGCGCGGGCTGTCCGCGGAGTACATGGAGGCCACCCCCGCGATCAACGACTGGCTGGCCGGTCTGGTCGCGGGCGATCCGGTGCTGCGCGGGACCGGGGTCGGGGTGCTGCGCGAGCGCGCCGCGGTGGGCTACCGGACCTCGCACTACGCACGGGCCGCCGCCAAGGGCTCGCCCTACCTCAAGATGATCGCCGGGCTGTGGCGCGAGAGCCCGGTACCGGCGCTCGGTCCGGGTGAACGGCTCGCGACGATGGCGTCGCTGCTGCACACCGACGCGGACGGGGGCTCCCTGGCGGGGGCGCTCATCGCCGAGTCGGGCCTGGCCCCGTCCGTGTGGCTGCGCCGCTACCTGGACGCCTACCTGGTCCCGCTGCTGCACTCGTTCTACGCGCACGACCTGGTGTTCATGCCGCACGGGGAGAACGTCATCCTCGTCCTGCGCGACGGGGTGCCCCAGCGGGTGCTGATGAAGGACATCGCCGAGGAGATCGCGGTGATGGGCGCGGACGTGGAGCTGCCCGAGGCGGTGGAGCGCATCCGCGCGGAGGTCCCCGAGGACATGAAGCTGCTGTCGCTGTTCACCGACGTCTTCGACTGCTTCCTGCGGTTCCTCAACGGCATCCTCGCCGACGAGGGCACCCTGGCGGAGGACGACTTCTGGCGGACGGTGGCGGAGTGCGCCGCCGACTACCAGGCGTCGGTGCCCCACCTGGCCGAGCGCTTCGAACGCCACGACCTGTTCGCGGACCGGTTCGCCCTGTCCTGCCTGAACCGGCTCCAGCTGCGGAACAACCGCCAGATGGTGGACCTGGACGACCCGGCCGGGGCCCTCCAACTGGTCGGGACGCTGGAGAACCCGATCGCCGCCCACCGGCCGGGTGGCTCCTCCCGGTAGAGGGCGGTTCCGCCGCGGACTGCGCGGGGCCGGCTCCCCCGAGTCGGCCCCGCGGCCCTCCGCGGCGGAACCGGACGCCCCGGTGTGAGGCCCGACACAGGGACGGGGTGCGGTGGCGCGTGCCCTCTCGCACCGGCGCAGGTGGGGGCCCTCCCCCGGAGGACCGAACAGGACTGATCGCCACGAGTGCGACCATTCGGAAACCCACGTCGCCGAGGGCGTGCCCTTGGTACTTTCCGTGTGCTCGGCGGACGCCCGCCGTCCGGACGCACCAAGGAGAGGACGATGCCCATGGGCACGACCCGCGCACAGTTGGCACAGCACCTGCCCGAGGCGTACACGGCGCTGACCCGGCTCGGCACGGTCGTGGACGCCGCCCTCGACGAGGACCTCCACACCCTCGTCAAGCTGCGCGCCTCGATCCTCAACGGCTGCGCGTTCTGCGTCGACATGCACCACCACGAGGCCCTCGCCTCCGGCATGTCCCCGCAGCGCGTGGCCCTCGTCGCGGCGTGGCGGGAGGCGGGCGCCCACTTCACCGAGGTCGAGCGCGCCGTCCTGGAACTCGTGGACGCCCTGACCCGGGTCGGTGTCAACGGCCTCCCCGACGAGGTCTACGAGCGGGCCGCCGCCCACCTGTCCGAACAGGAGATGGTCGCGCTCATCACCGCCGTCGGCCTCGTCAACCTCTACAACCGCCTCGGCGTGGGCACCGGCACGGCACCACCGGTGCGCTGACCGCGTCCGGCCCGCCGGGCGCCGGCTGCGGTCCGGTCGGCCGGTCCCGGCGGGGCCCGCCGGGACCGGCCCTTCCGGGGCGGGCGGTCATACCGCTCCCGGGAGGCGGGATCACACGGGACGGCGGCCCTGCACGGAGTAGATCACGCAGGAGCAGGCCCGGAACGAGGGGTCGTCCAGCAGGTCCCGCACCCTGGCCAGCCCCTCGTCCGTCATCCCCTCGCGCACGAACGCGTCGCGCAGGTGCAGGGTGTGGTGGCGGATCAGGCGGACCCCCGGGGACCCGGCGTCCCACAGTTCCACGTGCGGCCGGGGATCGACGCCGACCAGCCCGGCCCGGCGCATCGCCTCGGCGACGCCCCTCCCCCACGCGGGGTCGGCCCCGGCCCGGGCCATCAGCCGGATCTTCGCCTCCAGGAACTCCTCGTAGAGCTCCCGGGCCCCGGGGTCGGGCATGAGCAGGGAGGGCCCGTAGGAGATGTCGAACTCGTCCAGTTGCAGCACACCGCCCGGCTTGAGGGCCCGCACCAGGCGGCCCAGGACCTCGATCCGCTCGGGCAGGTGCAACAGCACCAGACGCGAGTGGATCAGGTCGAAGGCGGCCTCCGGCAGGGGATCGCGGGTGACGTCGTGCCGCCACACGTCCAGCCCTTCGGCCGGGGTGATGTGGTCGGGTTTGACGTCGGTGGCGACCACCCCTCCACCGGGGGCGACCCTGGCCGCCAACCAGCGGGCGACGCCTCCGCCCCCGGCGCCCACCTCCAGGCAGCGCCACCCGGGGCCGACGCCGGTCTCGGCCAGTCTGGCGGTGGTCAGCGGGTCGTAGGCGGCGGACAGGAACCGGTGCTGGTCGTGGGCGTTCTCGTTGTGGTTGTCGAAGACGTAGCCGGGTGCGGCGGTGGCGGTGTCCGTCATCGTGGGCCTCCTGAGAGTACGGTCGGTCGGTCGCGGACCGCTCCGGCCGCCCACCGGGTCAGGGTGCTCGTGCACACCTTCCCGGTCGGGCCGAGCGGCAGCGAGGGAAGGAACAGCACGTGTTCGGGCAGCGCGCGGACGTCCACGCCGTGCCCGTCGCGCAGGTGCGCGATCAGTTCGCGGGAGGTGGGCGGGGCCACCCCCGGCAGAGGGCAGACGCAGGCGCACATGCGCTCGCCCAGGTCGGGGTCGGGCACCGGGACGCACTGCGCCTCACCCAGGGCGGGGTGGGCGGCCAGGGCGCGCTCCACCTCCGCGGGAAAGAGGGTGACGCCGCCCCGGATCACGGTGCGGCGCAGCCGGTCCACGACCCACAGCGTCCCGTCGTCGTCCAGTCGCCCGGCGTCGCCGGTGCGCACCCATCCGCCGGGGCCGCGCCGTTCGGCGTCCAGGCCGGGTGCGGCGACGTGGCACAGGGGCGTCATCGGTCCCCGCGCCCGGATCTCCCCGATCTCACCCGCCGGCAGTGTGCGCCCGCGGGGATCGCACACCCGGATCTCGGCGACGGCCGGGTCGGGGCGTCCGGCCATGCCGGGCACCCATGCTCCGGGGTCGTGCGCGGTGTGGCAGTTGACCCCGTCGGTGGACCCGTAGACGTTGATCACGGGTCGGCCGAAGCGCCGTTCGCACAGGTCGCGAACGTCGTGGTGCAGGGGCGCGCCGCTGGACACCAGCGCCCGCAGCGACCCGGTGTCGGCCTTCTCTCCGACCAGGGCGGTGCGCCGCAGCATGGTGGGAACACCGATCAGGTGGGTGGGCCGGTGGCGTCCGAGGGACCGCAGCACGGCCACGGGGTCGAAGCGCCCGGGGACGATGAGGGTCGCCCCGAGCCGGACCAGGGACACGATGCCCAGCGATCCGAAGGAGGAGGCCAGGGGGACCGGGATCAGGGCGCGGACGGGGCCGCCGCCCAGCAGGGCCCGCGCGTAGTTGCCCCGGCCCCCGGCCATGGCGTTGTGCGAGTAGGCGACCATGGCCGGTTCGCCCTCCGACCCCGAGGAGACGAGGATGCGCGCGGGCGACTCGGGGTCGGGACGTGCCGCTGCGGGCTCAGTCGCCTCCGTGAAGGGGCCGCCGGGGTCCAGTGCCCCGCCGTCCGCGCACCAGACCGGTGTGCCCTGTGGGTCGTCCTCGCGGGCGGGGTCGGTGACCACGAGCGCGGCACGCGAACGGTGCAGCAGGGAGAGCACGTCGGCGCGGGAGCGCCCGTACGGGATCGGCAGGGCGACCGCGCCGAGGGCGGCGATGGCGAGTTCGACCGCGATCGCGTCCCTGCCGTCGGGCAGCAGCACCCCGATGACGTCGCGCGCACCGCCCCCCCGGGAGGCCAGGGCCGCGACGGCACGCCGTACCCGCGCGGCCAGCCCGGCGCGGTCCAGGGTCCCGCGCCCGTCCACGACCGCCTCGTGCGCGGGATCCTCGCGGACCCGTTCGAGGAACAGGGAGTACAGGTCCCGGCCGGGGCACAGGCCCTCCCCGACCCACCGTGCGCGCTGCGCGGCGGGGACGAGGTCGGTCAGGGCCAGGCCGGCCGCGGAGGTCCAGGTCGTCACCGGCCCTCCCCGTCCAGGGGGGTGAACCTCCACGGGGCACGGGGGAGGGAGACCCCGTGGACCGTCGTGAAGGCCTCCGGGAAGGCGCCGGCCACCGTGAGCGGGTCGGCGACCTGCGGGGTCCCGGGGCGGGGCAGGTGGGCGGTACCGCGTCCGACCCGGCGCAGCAGGCGGGCGGCGTCGACCAGCGCGGTCCTCGCCACCGCGCCCGTACCGGTGCGGGCGCGCAGCAGCAGACCGGCCAGCGCCGCCTCGGCCGCGATCATCCCGCCGAGCACGTCGGTGAGGGTGACCAGGGACGGGGCCGTGGCCGTGGCACCGTCGGCCACCAGGTCGGCGATCCCGCCGTGGGCCTGGACGAGGAAGTCGGTGGCGGGGATCCCGGGGCCGGGGCCCTCGTCGGCCCACCCGTCGGCGTGTACGTGCACCAGGCCCGGGGCGCGGGTCGCGAGGTCGTCGACCCCCAGTCCGAACCGTTCGGCCCGGCCGGGCGGCCAGTTGTAGAGCAGCACGTGGCCGGCCGCCGCCAGGTCGGCCGCCGCGCGGCGGCCCCCGGCGGTCCTGAGGTCGAGGCGGGTCGCGCCCTTGCCCCGGTTCAGCGCCTCGAAGCGGGCCGAGAGGTCTCCGGCCAGGGGCGGAACACCCCGCATGGGATCTCCGCCCGGCGGTTCGACGCGCACGGTGTCCGCACCGAGCAGGGTCAGGAGCAGTCCCGCCAGCGGCCCCTGGACGCGGTTGGTGGCCTCCACCACCCGCAGCCCGGACAGCGGCCCCGACCCGGCCGCGGGCCACGGCGGCAGGTCCGGTCCCGGTACCCCCCCGGTCCCGCGCAGCCGCCACGGCGACACGGGGTCCTCCCCCGCGGCCTCGCGCACCGAACGCAGGGGGACCACGCCCACCCCGCACTCCCGGGCGGTGTCGCGGACGGTGGCGAGCGGCAGCGCGGCCAGGGTCGCGAACAGCGCGGCGGGCAGGGGGCACACGGCGGTGGCGAACCGGCGCTGGAAGGGACCCCACGCGGTGGCGATCGCCTTCGGTGGTGCGCCCAGGGCGCGCCAGAACCGGAGCCACGCCTCGGGGTCGAGGGTCTCGATCTCGAAGCGGACCCCGTCGGCGGAGCGGAACGGCGGCGGCTCCCCCTCCTCCGGGACGGACGGCGCCGTCCCCCTGGCCGCGGTGGCGTCGGCGACGTACGGGGCGACCGCCAGGAGCGCCGCCCCGGCCACCGAGACGGAAGCCCTCAGCGCCGGTCCCCCGCGCGACTCGGAGAGCACCGCGGCCGTCACCGCCTGCGCTGCCAGCACCCCCGCGCACACCGAGGCGTGGTCGACCGGCAGGAACCGGGGCGGCCCGCCCCGGGCCAGCCCGTGCAGGTGGGCCAGGCCGCACGCGGCCTGGACATCGCGCTCGTCGCCCAGGGGAGCCGACGACGCCGACCACGCGATGTCGCACCCGGCGCGTCCCCTCCCGGGCCCGGTGAGCAGGTCGATCCGTCCGGCCGACCCGTCCGCCGTCCCGGGGACCCGCTCGACCTCGCACCCCAGTGCCCTCAGGCGGGCCGCCGCGACACGCACCGGCACCGTGTCACCCGCGGCCCGCACCCCGGTCCCCGCCAGGGGAGGGGCCGCGACCGCCGTCGCGGTCACGTCCACCGCCCCTTCTCCGGGGTGCCGGGGCCCAGCCCGAGGCTCTCGCGGAGCACCCCTCGGCGGACCTTGCCGGTACCGGTGCGCGGCAGGTCGTCCCAGGTGAGGATGATCGGCTCTGCCATCGTCGGCAGGTCGAGGACCGCCTCCTTCCAGACCCCGGGGGCGAGGGTCCCGTCCGCCGTGGCCACGACCGGGACGGGCGGGCCGTCGGCGGTTCCGAGCACGACGCACTCCAGTACCTGGGGGAGCCGTTCGTCGACGACGTCCTCGATCTCCAGGCAGCCGCCGTCGGTCAGGGCGTCCACCGCCCGGTCCACGAGGCGGACCGCACCGGTGCGGTCGATGGACCCGATGTCCCCGGTGCCCCACCACTGGCCGACGAGTTTGGACCGCCAGCGCCCCTCCTCGCCGACGTAGCCCAGGCACAGGGCGTCGGTACGGCAGAACAGCAGGCCGGGCGTGCCCGCCGGGACGGGGCGCAGGGTCCTGGGATCGACGGCACGCAGCCGGGTCCGGCCCGGGATCGGGCGCCCCAGGTCGCGGGTGGTGGGGTCGACCCACTGCCTCCGGGCCAACGACCTGCGGGTGAGGAACCGGAAGGTCAGGGGTCCCGTCTCGCTCTGCCCCCACCCCTGCATCCACACCGGCGAGCGCCGTCGCCCGGCGTTGAGGAAGGTGCGGACGGTGGTCGGGTGCACGGCGTCGAAGGTGCTGACGAACAACCGCACCCTCCCGAACACGTCACCCTCCCGGTCGACGTGCCGCTGCCAGCGCACCAGGGTGGAGGGCTGGGCCTCCAGGGTGGTGGGGCGGTGCCGTCGCAGCGCGGGCCCGGCCTCGTCCCAGTCGGGCGAGGTGATCAGCGAGACCGCCTCCGGGAACATCCACATGACCCCCGCCGTCCAGGCCAGGGCCCGGCCGTGCGCGTAGGACATCGAGGAGGCGACGGTGTCGTCGCGCCGGGTGCCCAGGACCGGCCACCGGTGCGATTCGAACCCCGCCAGCCTGCGCAGGATGGTGCGGGTGGAGTGCACGGCCAGTTTCGGGACACCGGTGGTCCCCGAGGTGTGCATGATCGCCAGCGGGGCGTCCAGGTGCGGGCGGCGCGCCGGTGGCGCGGAGCCGCCCCGCACGTCGTCCAGGGACAGGGCGCGCTCCGCGGTGCCGTCCACCACCAGGGTGCGGGCGGCGTGGACGGAGGGGTCGCTCCCCGCAGCCCGGGCGGTGTCGAGCAGGGCGGTGTCGGTGACCAGCAGGGCCGGGTCCAGCCGGCGCAGGAGGATCCCCAGGGTGTCCGGGGCCAGGTGCGCCGACAGCGACGCGGGCACGGCGCCCAGGCGGGCGGCGGCGCACGAGAGCAGCACGTAGTCCCAGTGGTTGCGTTTGACGAGGGCGACGCGGTCGCCCTGCCGCACCCCGGCCTCGGCGAACCACCCGGAGACCCGGCGCACCAGGTCGGCGACGGCCGGCACGTCGAGTTCGAGTCCGGACCCGGGGGCGATGTCCAGGGGCCTGCTCAGCCGTACGGCGGTGGTGGAGCCGCGTGCGGCCAGGTCGTCGAAGAGGGTGCCCAGGTGGAGGGGTTTGCTCAGCGGTGTCATCGTGCCTCGGTCGGGATCGGTTCGGGGGTCGTGGTGAGCTTGGCCGACGTGCGGTCGGCGGCTGTGAAGGCCGACGCCACCGCCCCTTCGCTGCACGGGCGCAGCGCGGTCCAGTCGCCGGCGTAGTCGACGGCCGCCAGGGGGCGGTCGACGAAGGCGGGGCGTGCGGCCAGCGCCCGGGGTTCGGGCAGGGGCAGGCCGTACCTGAAGCGGTGCACGATCGTCCGCCTCACGCGGTCCGCCACTCCGGGCAGGAGTCGCTCGGCGCGTTGCGCCAGGCACCGCCCCACCTCCTCGTCCGGGGCGTCGACCAGGGCGCGCGCCGCCTCGGGCGAGGCGATCAGGGAGACCAGGCCGCGCCCCCGGGGTGCCCTGCCGGGGTGCTTGGCGTGGTCCGCGGTGACGACGGCGAGCAGGGGGTCGTCGGGCACCAGGACGGCGAAGCCGCGGCGCGCCCCGCGCGGGGACATCGGAGCGTCCAGCAGCAGGGACACCCGGAGCATCGGCGCGTACACGCAGGCCTCCAGGTACTCCCGTTCGGCCGGGGGCGCTCCGGGGTGGAGGCGCAGGGCGACGGGGGCGGGCACGGCCAGGACGACCGCGCGTGCGGTCACCGGCCCCAGGGGCGAGTCCAGGCGCACCCCGTGCGGTCCGGGTACCACCCCCGTCACCGGGTGGTCGGTGCGCACGTCCAGCCGGGCCGCGAGCGCCCGGGGCAGGGTGTCCATCCCGTCCCGGTAGGTGCGCCAGGTCGCGGTGCTGCCGGAGGCGGCCAGGTGGGCGGCGAAGGGGGCGGCTGCGGCCCGCTCGGGCGGCCAGCCGAAGAATCCCGAGGCCAGCGGGCCCAGGAGGCGCGCGCCCACCTGCGGGTGGTACCGGCGCAGGAGGTCGGCGACGGTCGCCTCCCCCAGGTCGGCCCTCTCCGGGTGTGCGGGGTCCAGTCCGGCCCTGTCCAGCCGTCGCAGCAGGCGCGCCAGGTCCAGGCGCGCCCGTGCGGACAGCCCCATGCCGGTGAGCAGCCCCAGGGGACGTCCGGCGTGGGGGCGGGCGCGCCCGTCCCACCACACCGACAGGGCGTCGCGCACCCGCGGGATCGCCTCGGGGTCGGTGTCGAGCCCCACGGCGCGCACGAGCCGCCAGGTCGCGGGGTAGGCGGCGGCCGGCGGGATCATCTCGGCGCCGGTGTCGACGAGGTGGCCCTCGGTGCGCAGGGTGCGCATCCTGCCCCCCACGGCGTCGGCGGCCTCCAGCACCCGTACCGTGCGCCCCGCGGTGGCCAGGAGGTGAGCGGTGGCGAGCCCGGCGGGACCGGCGCCCACCACCGCCACGTCGAGCGGCGCGCTCACCGGGCGCCCCACAGGAACGGGGCGACCAGGTTGGCTCCGATGAGGAGCACGACCGTGGCCCTGTGGGTGTGGATGGCCATGCGGCGGGCGCGCAGGATGTCGCCGAGCACGAACCCGATGAAGAGCTGCGCCACCCGCAGGGCGATGACGGGCAGCAGGGCCACCGTGAACCACCAGGGGGCGATGCCGAGCAGGTGCGATCCGGTGACCAGCAGGGTCTCCAGTGCGGTGAGCGCGACGATGAAGACGGTGTTGGCGCGCGGTGAGACCCTCGCGGCGACGGTGATGCGGCCGGCGGCCCGGTCCCCTGCGGCGTCGTTGGTGTTGGAGTACAGGCCGAAGATCATGGGACCGCCGCCGAACACCAGCGCCTGGACGACGACGAAGCCGTCGACGTGCCCGACGAGCAGCCCGTAGGGAACCAGGATCCATCCCACGCCCAGGCCGACGAGGAAGATCTCCTGGAAGCCCCGGTAGCTGATCTTCAGGCCCCAGGAGTACTGGACCGACGCGACCAGGCACAGGGCCGCCCCGGCGACGGCCCACAGGGGCCGGTGCGGGGCCAGCGCCACCACCAGGGTCCACAGGACCACGCTCGCGACGGTCGCCGCCCGGCCGAAGCCCAGCGCCTGGGGTTCGGTGAGGGTCCCGTGGACCAGGGGTTTGCGGGCCAGTCGGCGGCGGGCGGCGTCGGAGCCGTAGTTGGCGGCGTCGGAGCCGTCCCGGTAGCCGGTGACGTCGTCGAAGGAGACCATGGCGGCCACCACCGCCACCTCGGCGACCAGGACGAGCAGGAGGAACCCGAAGGTGTCGGCGCGCGCCCCCAGCAGGGGCAGCGTCATGGCGAACACCAGCGGCAGGCCGATGTAGTAGTCGACGATGTCGAGTTTGGCCAGCCGGGCGTAGGTGCCCAGGGCGGGTCGCGGTGCGGCGGCGGGGACGTCCGGGGCGGGCGCCGCGGACGGCGCGGTCAGGTGGTCGGTCATCGGTTCCTCCCGTGGGCGAACGCGCGCACGGCGGTGACCACGTGCTCGACGCGTTCGTCGGTCAGGTGCGGGTACAGGGGCAGGGAGATGTTGCGCCGCGCCGCGCCGCGTGCCCGGGGCCACTCCCCGGCGGGGTTCGCGTGCGGGGCGAAGGCCGGCTGCTCGGGCAGGATGCGGGGGTAGTAGACGTGGGTGTCGACCCCTTCGGCGGCCAGGTGGTCGCGCAGCCCGTCGCGGTCCTCGCACAACAGCGTGTAGACGTAGGGGAAGCGCCCGTCCCCGCCCACGGGGGGTGCGACGACACCGCACTCGGACAGGTCGGCCAGGTGCGCGGAGTAGTACGAGCAGATCGCGGTGCGACGGGCGACGCGTTCGTCCAGTCCGGCGAGGCGGTGCAGCTGGAAGGCGGCCATCACCTCGTCGAACCGGCTGTTGTGGCCGATGTGGTGGTGCAGGAACCGGTGGCGGCCGTCCTGTCCGTGGTTGCGCAGCATCCGCAGCCGACCGGCGAGCTCGGCGTCGCCGGACAGGACCACACCGCCCTCACCGGGCATGCCGAAGACCTTGACCTGGACGAAGGAGTAGACCCCGGCGTCGCCCCACAGCCCGGCGGGGCGGCCCCGGAGCGTGCCGCCCTGGGCCAGCGCCGCGTCCTCGACGAGCCGCACTCCCGCTTTGGAGGCCAGGTCGCGCAGGCGCGGCATGTCGGCCATGACGGAGAACATGTGCGCGGGCATCAGGGCCCGTGTCCGGTCGGTGACCAGCGTCTCGGCGTGGTCGGGATCCATGGTCAGCGTCACCGGGTCGGTGTCGGCGAACACCGGGGTCGCGCCCCGCGCCAGAACGGTGCTCGCCAGCGGGGCGCAGCCGAAGGCCGGGACGATCACCTCGTCACCGGGCCCGATGTCCATGGCGGCCAGGACCAGCGTGAGCGCGGAGGTACCGCTGGAGCAGGCCACGACGTGGCCGGCGTCCAGGGAGGCGCCCAGGGCGTCCTCGAACCGGGCGGTGCGCCGGCCGAGGATGAACTTCTGCTCGGGATCGGTGCCGACCTCGTACAGGGCCGCGAGGAGGGCCTCCCGATCGGTGTCGAACAGGTCGGGCGGGAAGAACGGGATGGTCCGTTCGGCGGTCGCGGTCATCGGGACCCCCCGGTGAGGAAGCGTTCGATCTCGTCGCAGACGCGGTCGACCCGCTCCTCGGACAGGTCCGCGTACAGCGGCAGCGCCACGGCCGACCGGCACACCGCCTCGGCCCGGGGCAGGTCGCCCGGCCGGTACCCCAGATGGGCGAAGCACGGTTGCAGGTGCAGCGGGCGCGGGTAGTAGACCTCGGTGCCGACACCGGCGGCGTCCAGGTGCGCGACGAGGCCGTCGCGGTCGTCCACCTCGACGAGGTGGACGTAGACCACGCGCTCCTCGCCGGGCCGGGTGGCCGCGTCGCCGGGGACGGCGCGCACACCGGGCAGTCCGCGCAGCCGGTCGTCGTAGCGGCGCGACAGCACGGCGCGGCGCCGGATGTCGGCGTCGAGGCGGGTCAGCTTGGCCAGGAGGACGGCGGCCTGGAGGTCGTCCATCTTGCTGTTGCCACCGGTGACGACCGTCGGGTTGGAGATGCCGGGGAACGCCGCCAGGGTGCGCCCGGAGCGGCCGTGGTGCCGCAGCATCCGCGCGGTCTCGGCGATGGCGCCGTCGTCGGTGAGCAGGGCCCCGGCGTCGCCCACGGCCCCCAGGGTCTTGGCGGGGAAGAAGGAGAGCACGCCGCCCGCGCCGAGCAGGCCGGCGTGCGTGCCGTGCAGGCGCATGCCGATGGCCTCGGCGCTGTCCTCGACCACGGTCAGCCCGTGCGCGCGGGCGACGCGCCCCACGCCCTCCATGTCGGCGAGCCGGTCGAAGAGGTGGACCGGCATGACCATGCGGGTGCGCGCGGTGACGGCGTCCGCGACCGCGTCCGGGGAGATGCCGTACCCGTGTTCCTCGATGTCGGCGAAGACGGGGACGCCGCCGGCGTGCACCACGGCGGTGGCGGTGGCGACGAACGTGTAGGCGGGGACGATCACCTCGTCGCCGGGTCGCAGCCCGGCGGCACGCAGCAGCAGGACGAGGGCGTCGGTCCCGGAATTGACGCCGACGACGTGGCGGGCGCCGGTGTAGCGCTCCATCTCCCGTTCGAATTCGGCCACCATGGAGCCGTGGGAGAACTTTCCGTCGTCCATGACGCGGATACAGTTCCCCTCGATCTCCGGCCATAGTCTTCGGAAGGTCTCCGCCTGGTCGAAGAAGGGTATGCGCGAGCGCTCCCCGCCGCGTTCTCCCGTGGCCGGGGAGGAGAGTGCCGACTTCATGTATTCCGTTCTACGAATAACAGGGGGGCCGGAACCCGGCCGCGCTGTGGGCGCGGCCGGGCCGGAAGGGGTCGGAATCCGGGGGGATCAGACGCCCAGGAGGGGGATGTCGTTCTTGCCGAGGTGGTAGTCGCGCACCGCGGCGACGAGTTCGGTGACGGTGAGGGAGCCGTCGTTGTCGGTGTCCATCTCGCGGAAGGCCTCGTCGGCCTGCTCGGTGTTCAGGCCGATGGCGGCGAACCACCGCTCCAGCTCGCTCGGGTTGATCCGGCCGTCACCGTCGGTGTCGGCAATGGTCATGATCGCCTGGATGGTCGGCTGGAGGACCTCGGAGAAACCGGCGTCGCCCCTGCTGACGATCTCGCTCTCGGCCGCCCGAACGAAGTCCTCCTTGCTCATCTGCTCAGTACCGGCGGCCTGCGCCAGACGGTCGAACAGGCCCAGGTACGCGGCCCGGAGGCCGGCGGCCCCGGGGGCCGAGGCCTCGACGCCGAAGCGGGTGAGGATGCCCTCGACCTCCTGCTCGAAGTCCGCGCGCTCGATCACGCCGTTGCCGTTGTGGTCCCACAGGCGGAAACGCTCTTCGAGGCGGTCACTGGCCTTGACGGCGGTCGTCATCCGTTCTCCTTCACGTAAACAAATCGATAAAAACAAAAGGAATACCAGAGGGAGGAGAACTCCAATGCGATTCGAGAATCGCCCTCCCTCGATTCGAATATTACCGAACCCAGGGCCCTGAAAAAACCAGTTCAGGAAATTTATCGACGCTGCGCGAATTTTATTTCGGACATTTTTTGACATTACTCTCGGATGGTATGGAGAAGGTCTCGGCCACGGTATGCGCATTCCCCTGGCGAAACACCACGGGTTCCTCCGGGCGCAGCCCCAGATCGCGCCCGGTGGGAGCCGGGTCGGCGTGGATCAGCACGTTGTAGTGGTTGGGCGTGTGGCAGGCGTCGAACCCCAACACCACGCCCACCCTGCGCGGGCCGATCCACACCTCGTCCCCGCGGTCCACGACACCGGCCGCGGTGATCTCGGCGAAGCCCAGGAACCCGACCCGGTCGATCCGGGCGCCCTCGGCGGTCTCGGTGTGGTCGGTGGCGACCAGCTCGTGGACCTCGCCGGCCCGCACGCACCGGCTCGCGAACGGTTCCAACCGCATGCCCCGCTCGGTCCTGCGGTGCACCAGGACCTTGAGCAGGGTCGCGGCCACGTCGCGTTTGGCCCCGTCCTCGACCGGGTTCACGGGCCCACCCGCTCCCCGAGCGCCGCCGCCCGGTAGGCGTCACCGACCAGGCGCAGCGCGGACACCCCGGACGCGTCCTCGACCCGCCCCTCGCGCACCCGTCGCGCGAAGTCCGCGGCGATGCCCTCGTACTCGTGCCACAGGGACTCCTTGAAGGCCGGCCGGCCGGCCAGCAGGTCGGCCGTCCACTCCCGCCCGTCGGCCGTGCGCACCACCACGTCCTTGCGCTCCCCCGGATGGGACCAGTCCAGCAGTACCCTCGCCCGGGCTCCCCCGGCCTCCAGCGCGATGTCCGCCCGCCGGTCCACGCCCGCGGAGTCGTACCCGACCCGCGCACCGGTCACCTCGGCCCGTCCCAGCAGCGTCTCCACCAGGTCGAAGGCGTTGGGCCCGTTGTCGGCCACGCACCCGCCGCCGCAGCGCTGCGGGTCCAGGTACCAGGTGTCGTCACCAGCGTGCTCCTCGATCCGCTCCAGGTAGCGCACGGTCACCTCCCTCACCTCACGCCCGTGGATCCGCTCGCGCAACGCCGCGAAGCCGGAGTTGTACCGGCGGTGGAAGGCGGTGGACAACGGCACCCCCCGTTCCCGGGACAGAGCGGCCAGCGCCTCCCCCTCCGCCAGATCCAGGGCCAGCGGCTTCTCGACGCACACCGCGACCCCGGCGGCGAGTGCGTCCGCGCAGATCCTGGCGTGCGCGTCGTTGGGGGCGGTGACCACGACCGCGGCCAGGCCCGCCTCCGCCAGCATCCTCGTGTGGTCGGTGTACCCGGCCGCCCCGGGCGGCGGCCCCGCGATCCTGGACGGGTCCAGGTCGCACACGGCCGCGAGGTCCCAGTCCGGGGACGCCACGAGCGCCGCCAGGTGGAACCGGGAGATCACGCCCAGACCGACCACGCCCACGCGCAGAGGAGCGCTCATCGTCCCTCCCCCGCGACCGCCGGTGCGGGGATCCCCGCGCGTTCGGCCACCTCCACGAGTTCGGCGTACAGTTCGGCGGCCAGCGGCACGCCCCTGGCACGGCGCTCACGCGCCGTGCGGTGCTCGTGCCAGCCGGGATAGCGCACCGGGTCGCCGGAGTCGACCGGCGGGCACGCCGTCACCACGCCGAACAGCTCCTCTGCGTCGGCGTCCGCGCCCTCCCTGAGCGCGTCGGGGGCGATGGCGAGCATCAGGAAGCCGATGTCGTCGTCACGGCCGGAGGGCCCCCCGTCCCCGGCCAGTGCCTCGGGTGCGGGCCCCCGCCCGGCGCCGGAGACCACCGCGGACAGCACCTCCACCAGCAGCCCGAGGCCGAACCCCTTGAACCGGCCCGCCTCACCGCCCAGCCACATCAGGTGCGCACGTCCCGCGTCGAACGCGGACGGGTCGGTGACCGGGGCACCGTGGTCGTCGCACAAGACCCCCTCCGGCAGCGGACGCCCCTCCCTGGCCGCCTGCCGTACCCGCCCCGTGGGCGCGGCAGTGGTGCTCATGTCCAGCAGGAACGGCGGGTGTGCCCCGGCCGGGGCCGCCGCGCTGAGCGGGTTGGTGCCCAGCAGGGCGGCGGCGCCGCCCGGCGGCCGGGCGATGCGCTGGCCTCCGCAGTTGCTCGCGACCACGCCGATCATGCCGCGGTCGACCGCGCGCAGCGCGTGGTATCCGGCGCAGCCCAGGTGGGTGGCGCCGCGCACCGACACCAGCCCCACACCGTGGTGCCCGGCCCGCCGTGCCGCGAGGTCCATGGCCTCCGAGGCCGCCCACAGGCCGAGCGAGCGCCGGGCGTCGAGCAGCACGGCGGCGCCCAGGTCGGCCACCACGCGGGGTTCGGCCCGGGGGTCGGCCCGCCCCTCGTCGAGCAGGGGCAGGTAGAGCCCCGCCAGGTTGGCGACGCCGTGGGAGTCCATCCCGGTGAGGTCGCCGTGGCACAGTGCGCGCGCCGACTCGGCCGCCCTGCCCCGGGGCAGGCCCCGGCCGGCGAAGACCTCCGTGAGGAAGGCCAGCAGCGCGTCGTGGTCGACCGGAACCGTCCCGCGTTCCGGTGCTTGCGGTGACTCTGGGGAGAGGGTGGTCACGATCCTCCGTCGGTCTCGTCGGTGAAGGCGGTCAGGAGACGGGCCACCGTGTCGGCGAACCCGTCGAGGTCGGACAGGTCGGCGCGCTCGTCGTCGCCGTGCGCGCCGTCGGCGGCCAGATCCCCGGGGCCCAGCACGACCGTGCAGGTGTCGGGGACCCCCGCCATCCAGATGGCGTCGCAGGTGAAGGCGGGTTCGTCGTCCGGCCAGGGAGGCGCCCCGGCCCGGCGCAGCAGGTCGTGCCCCCACCCGTCCCGGTCGTCCAGGACGGGTAGGCCCCGTTTGGTCCAGTCCAGGCGGGTGAGGCGGCGCGCGTCGGTCGCGGTCCGGGCGAAGAGGGCGGTGCCGGCGAAGGCGGCGCCGAACTCCGCCAGGGCGGTGTCGAAGGCGTCGTCCACCGCCCCCTCCAGGGCCCTGCCCGCTCCGGCGTCGGCGTAGGAGAGGTTGAACAGCAGGTCGCCGGTGCCGTAGACCCGGTTGTGCAGGGTTCCGGTGTGCAGCCCCGCCACGCACACCGCCCCGTTCCGGGCGTGGACGTCCAGTGCGCGTCCCATCCTCTGCGCGAGGAACCCCAACAGGACCGAGGCGTTGTGCCCGCTGTGGGGCCGGTCGTCGACGGCGTCGTCGCCGCGGACCGACACCCGTGCGGTCATGGACGCCGTGGAGCGGGTGAGGAACCGCCCGGACGTGGGTTCGCAGAACACGTTGAGGCGGCCGGTGTAGCCGCGTTCGACCAGGGGTCGGGTGCCCAGCACTCCCATCGCCCCGCCCTCCTCGCCCGCGACCGCCTGGACGACGACCGCGCTGTCGCGGCCCAGGGCCGGTGAGCGTTCGCGGGCGGCGCGTACCCCGGCCAGGAGCGCCACCGCCGGGCCCTTGGCGTCGATGGCGCCGCGTCCG
Source organism: Nocardiopsis sp. NPDC058631 (assembly GCF_042716955.1). NCBI lineage: Bacteria > Bacillati > Actinomycetota > Actinomycetes > Streptosporangiales > Nocardiopsidaceae > Nocardiopsis > Nocardiopsis sp. NPDC058631. The sequence continues at coordinate 107,079 of NZ_JBHXQY010000001.1, forward strand.
CGGAAGACCTCGCCGTCGAAGGAGGCCGGGGGGCCGCCCGCGACGGTGTCCAGGTGCACGTTGAACATCACGGTGCGTTCGCGCGGCACCGTGTCGGGCCCCAGCCGCAGGACCAGGCTGGGCTGGCAGGTGAGGAAGCCGGGGTCCGCTGCGGCGGCGCGCACGGTCGCGGGCACCCCGGTCCCCGCCAGGTCGGCCGGGTCGGCGGGTGCATGGCGTACCACCCGGAACCCGATCCGCGCGGCGGCGCGGGCGTAGTCGCGCTGGGCCTCCCACAGCCGGGGCGGGGGGCCGTCCGCACCGACCTCCAGGGGGCCGGCCGTGGGGGTGGCCAGCAGCCGCAGCAGCAGGGAGCGGTCGTCCCGGGCGAGCGTCATCGGACCGCCTCCGTGCGCCAGACCCGGTGCACCGTCCCCTCCAGGGCCCGCCCGTACTCGGCGAACGCGGCGGGATCGCCCCGGCCGGGGTCGGTACCGGTCCCCCTCAGATGGGGGCGCAGGTGCAGGTGGGGTTCGATGGACAGGGCTCCCCGGTAGCCGTGGTCGGCCAGGATCCGCAGGCACCCGGCGACCCCGGCCCGTCCCTGCCCGGGCAGCACGTAGGCGGTGCCGCCTCCGGGGGCGTCGACCGCGTCCTTGACGTGGACGTGGGCCACGTACTCCACGAGCGGGCGCAGCATCGCGGCCGCGTCGTAACCGTGGGCGACCCCGTTGCCGGTGTCGAACAGCACGCGCAGTGCCGGGCTGTCGACGTGGGCGATCAGGTCCAGGACCCGGTCGGCGTCCTCCCCCGCCCAACCGGCGCAGTTCTCGTGCACCAGGACCAGACCGGCGTCCTCGGCGCGGTGGACCAGTGCGCGCACCCGCGTGCGTACCAGGCGCCCCCACTCGGGCTCGGCCAGCCCTCCGGAGGGATAGGACATGATCCGCACCAGGCGCGTGCCGAGGACGGGGCAGCGCCGGGCCAGCACGTCGAGTTCGGCCAGGTCCACGGCGAAGTCCCCGGTGGCCGGGCGGGACCAGTCGCCGATCTTGGCGGCGACGGCGACCACCTCCAGGCCGGCGGCACGGATACGCTCCGCGGCCCGCGCGAAGTCGGCCTCGGCCATCGCGGCGACCGGCACGCCGTCCAGGGTGCGTACCTCCAGCAGGTTCCACCCGAGCGCGCGCACGGCGGCGATCTGGTCGGGCAGCCCCGGGGCGGCCTCGTCTCCGATCCCGGCCAGGCGGGGCGGTTCAGGCACCGACGACACTGTCGACCTCCCGGGGGGCGGTGGACGGGGAGCAGAGGTTCTTGGCCTCGGCCAGCAGGCGGACTGCCTCCACGTGGACGGGCAGGTCGCCCCTGTCGCGCCGGGGCCGGGAGTAGCGGGTGTAGCAGGCGCGCAGGAACGCGGTGAAGGCGTCGTCGCGAAAGACCGAGCGGGTGGGTTCCCGTCCCGGCACGGACACCGACAGCTGCGCCGTGTGGTCGGCCTCGCTGCACGCGTAGTGGCCGGTCAGGACGACCTCGTCGAACTCCAGCACGATGCGCCGCTCGCGCAGCGGCGCGGTCAGGTCGGACTCGATCCGGGTGAGCACCCCGGTGTGGTGGACCAGGTCCAGGCGCGCGCATCCCAGGCCTGGCAGGCGCGCCCCGTCGACGACCATGTCCTCCAGTTCGGCCGCGGCCACGTCGGCGCCGCCGGCGAGTGCCACGACCACGGCGAGGGCGTGGGGGACCTCGATGTCGAACGCGGTGGGGTGCCCCGGTGACTCCAGGCTCCTGGTGAACCGGGGTTTGTGCTGGAGCACGGTGACCGCGCGAAGCGGACCGAAGGCACCTGACCGCCGGGCCGCCGACAACCGCCTGCTCAACGTGCTGGCCGACCAGGGGGTGGCGACGCTGAGGTCCAGGTCCCAGCGGCGGCGCAGGCGGGCGATGACGGCGAGTTCGACGAGGTCCAGGGCCAGCGGCTTCTCCACGATGATCCTGCGGTAGCCCAGGCGCGCCAGCGACTCCATCGGTTCCGCGCGCAGGTGGGGCGGTGTGCACAGGTGGACCACGGTGTCCCGGGGCGGGCGGCGGCGGGCGGCCTCCTGCGGGGAGGCGACCGCCAGGATCCCGTCCCCTTCCGGGCGGAGGGGGTCGTGGCCCATCACCGGCCCCGGCGCGAAGAGGGCGGGGGCCACCGCCCGCACCTTGGCGAGCGACGGCAGGTGCAGCCCTCTTCCCGATCTGCCCAGGCCGACGATGAGGGTGTGCAGCATGGAGGGAGCGCGCCTTTCAGTTCGCCGTCACCATCGCTCCGCGCCTTTCGGGGCGGTCGGAACCATCGAACGGAAACCAACACTGGAGCATCACGGAAAAACCGTCAAAGCGCGTAACGCCCGCACGCGCCCCAAACCCCCGCCCCAGCCATTCCCTCATCGGGAAAAAGAAGATGAAAAGCGTGTGGTGCACCAAAGGAGAGTATTGCGCCTTTTGGGCGCCCTCCGGTGTCAGGCCACGGAGAAGCTGAACAGGCCGCTGGGCGGGGCGTGCCACCCCCGGTCCGGTTCCACGGTCACCCCGGGACCGAAGCACAGGGGATCGGCGTGGAGGCGTACGTTCGCGTCGGTCAGGTTGACCAGGACGTGTGCCGTGGCGGGAAGCCGGACACAGCTCCCCGAAGCCGGGTCGGCGTAGCGGACGAGGTCCTCGAACTCGGTCGTGAAGACCACGACCTCACCGGTCGCCGCCTGCGCGGGCGCGGCGCCCAGGAGCACGCCCCCCACGACCATGGCGACCACGGCGGAAAGAGCTTTCATTCCACCATCCTTTCTCACTGCATGCGCGTTTCACGGAGACGATCCCCTCTTCCACCAATAAGACGGAGGACCGCCGGGACGATCCTCCCCGAAGCCACCGCCCACCGCAAGAGGAATATCGCAATCCCTTTTCGGACCACTGGGTGACACCGAATAAAACCCTGACATCACGGCCATGAAAAACAAATCATTTCGCCCCTATGATGACTAAACGGGCAGAGGTCGGCCCTCACCGCGGTGTGCGCACACGAAGCCCTGGGCCCCGGGGCACGCACCGGTGGGGTGAACGCGACGGAACCCCCGCGGCGTTGTGCCGGGCGGCCCGGAACCGCGGTCCGGACGCCCGCTCAGAGCTTGCGGAAGTCCCAACTGGTGGCCTTCTCCGGCACGAGCCGGAGCCAGGCGTGGCGGCCGTCGACCAGCATCTCGTCGGTCCCGAAGTACTTGCGGGCGTAGAGCCGCTCGGGTTCGGCAAGGACCGGATCGGGCGTTCGGGTACGGGGCACGTCGCCGACCCTCTCGATCCTGCCCCTGAGCTCCACCCCGCGCAGTTCCCCGTACTCACGGCCCGCGTCGACCAGGACGGCCACCCTGGGATCGCGTTCGAGGTCGGTCCAGCGCTGGCTCCTGACGATCGACCACAGCCACAGGGCGGCGCCGTCCCACACGAACCACAGGGGTGTCAGGTGCGGTCCGTCCCCGCCCGTGGTGGCCACCCGGCAGGTGTGCTCCGCACGCAGGAACGCCGACCTCTCGGCCTCGTCCATCGCGATCCTGCGGCCACGGCGCTGTTCCCTCACCCTGTGCTCCCGCTTCGTTGGCGATGCGCGGGGGGACACCGCCCCCGTGCTCCGGTCGTCGGCCTCGCGAGCCTACCCGTCGAGCAGGCCGCACCGGACCGGGTGCGGTGGCCGCGACCGCCTCCCCTGCGGGTCGGGACCCGCACATGGCCGCGACGCCCGACCCCGCCGGTGAACCGCCTGGACGGTACGTTCTAGAAAGTGTTGTTCGCCGGTTTCCGGGTCGGCGAGCGGCTCTCCGGGCCCTCCCCCGCACGACGGTGTGCGACGTCCGGCCCGGCGGTGCTCCACGAACGCGGGGACGCGGCAGGAGGCTGCCCGGTGGACGCGGGCCCGGAGGCGAGGAAACACGACCCGGCCCCGGGGCCCCACAACCCGTGGACGGCCCCCACACAGCGGGCGAGGCGGACGGGCCCCCGCCCCGCCCCCCTACACGGAGGTTCGAGTGCCGATCAGCAACAGGAACATGCTCATCGCCGGCGGCGGAGCGGCAGGACCCGTGCTCGCCCACTGGCTGGCCCGGCACGGGTTCGCGCCGACGGTCGTCGAGCAGGCGCCGGACCCCGCGGCGGGCGGCTACCTCGTCGAGGTGTCCCCCCAGGGGATGGGCGTGCTGGACCGCATGGGCGTGGGCGAGAGGGTCCGGGCGGCGGGCGGCCCCCTCCCGGACGTGCACTCCCACATCAGCGGACGCGAGCGGCCGATCGTCCTGCCGCAGGGGCACGTGGGGGCGGTCGCGATCAGGAGCGGGGACCTGTCCAGCATCCTGCGCGACCGCGCGGACGACGGCGTCGAGTACCTCCTCGGTGACTCCGTCACCTCCGTCGACGAGGACGCCGACGGTGTGGACGTGGCGTTCGCGCACGCGCCGCCGCGCCGGTTCGACCTGGTCGTGGGCGCCGACGGGCCGGACTCGGCCGTGCGCGGCCTGGTGTTCGGCGCGGACGCGGAGGGGCACGCCGAGCACCTGGACGCGAACCTGGCCACCTTCGAGGTCGACAACTTCCTCGGCGTCAGCGACGTGATGATGTGCCACGTGTGGCCCTACCGGGGATGCGTCGTCACCACCTTCCCGGGCAACGACCGCCTGGAGGTGGAGCTCCTGATGCGCAACAGGACCCCGGCCGCCCCGGCGGAGATGGACCTGGAGGCGCGGTACCGCTTCCTGGAGGAGGTCTACGGCGAGGACGGCTGGGAGGTTCCCGGCCTGCTGCGCGCCATGCGCGGGGCGGACGTGCGCCTGGCGCCGTCGACCCAGATCAGGATGGACGTGTGGAGCAGGGGCCGGACCGTGCTGGTCGGTGACGCCGCGCACGCCGCGGACCCGATGGCGGGCCAGGGGACGGCCCTGGCCCTGATGGGTGCGACGGCGCTGGCCGGGGAGCTCGTCTTCGCCGAGGGCGACCACGAACGGGCCTTCTTCTCGTACGAGGCGGCCATGCGCGGGACGGTGCGGGCGGCGCAGAGCCTTGGACCGGTCTTCACGAGGGACTTCGCCCCCGAGGGCAGCCGTGGCGAGGTGTGGTTGCGTGAGCGGACCGATGCGGCGCTGTTGTTCGGTAGCCGCCTCATGGCCCAGTACGGCGCCCGTTCCGCCTACGAGTACGTCGGGAACGACTTCCCCGCCGACCGGTACGCGCGCATCCTCGCCCCCTGACCGCGATGCCGGTGCACGACCGGGCGGGGGTCAGCCGCAGTTGGTGTTGTTGCGGTGCTCGTTGGTGCCGCTGATGTAGCCGTACCAGTCGACGCAGTGCCCCGCAGCGCTCAGGTAGACCGGGCCGGCGCAGGTGGTGTAGTAGCCCGCGTCCGTCGCGGCGTTGGCCGGGCTGGCCAGCAGGAGCGAACCCGCGGCGGCAACCGCGCAGAGCGCACTCGTGGCGATGAGCTTGCGAAGCTTGTCCATGTCACTTCCCCACGTCTGTCGCGTCGGGTCCGACGCAGGGGAATCGTCTCCGGGAGGACTTCCTTTGTCCTTCTCATCCGCTTTCGTCCGACTCGCACCCTGGTGGGGCGGTCGGGCACCCGGGGGCCCGTGGGGCCCCGCGCCGCCGTCGGGCGCGGGGCCGTGGCGGACGGTCCCCGGAACCCGGTGGCGGGCCTCGTCAGAGGTCCCGCCCGCCGCCCTCCCGCAGGGCCCCGGTGATGCGGTGGTAGAGGCCTCCGGAGGTGAGTCCGCCGTCCACGACCATCTCCGCGCCCGTGACGTAGCGGGACGCGTCCGACAGCAGGAACAGCACCACGTCGGCGATCTCCTCCGGGGCGGCGACCCGGCCGACGGGCACCGACCTCAGGCTCTCGTCGACGAAGTCGTCCGAACCGGAGCGGAGCAGCGGCGTGTCCACCAGGCCCGGGTGGAGGGAGTTCACCCGGACCCCGGCCCCGGCGAACTCCAGCGCACCCACCTTGCTCAGTCCGCGCACCCCCCACTTGCTCGCGCCGTACCCCGCCGCGAAGTAGCCGGTCATGCCCGCGATGGAGGACACGTTGACCACCGATGCCGCCCCGGCCCCCCTCAGGAGCGGCGCCATGTACTTCATCCCGTAGAACACGCCGGACAGGTTGACCTCGACCACCCGCCGCCAGTCCTCGTCGGTGGTGTCCTCGATCCCGAAGCGGTGGCTGACCCCGGCGTTGTTGACCAGGCCGTCAAGCCGTCCGTCCTCCTCACCGATCCGGTCGCGCAGCTCCCTCCACCCGCCGGGGTCGGCGACGTCCAGGCGCGCGGACCGCGCCCATCCCCCGTCCCCGCGGATCCGGTCCGCGAGCTCCCCGCCTCGTTCCTCCGCGAGGTCGGCCACCCAGACGCGGGCCCCCTCGGCCCCCAGCGCCAGCGCCTCGGCCCTGCCCATCCCTCCGGCGGCCCCCGTCACCAGGACGGTCCGTCCCTCCAGTCCGTGCCCCATGCCCGCTCCTTCCTCCTCGTCCGTGTACTCAGTCGACCCGCAGCTCGGTGCCGCGCGTCTCGGCGACGAAGAAGACCGTCACCAGGGTGATCAGCGCGGTGAGGACGAAGTAGCCGGCGGGTGCCAGCGACTGGCCCGTGGCGCTGATCAGCCAGGTCGCCACGAACGGAGCGGTGCCGCCCAGGAGCGTGTTGGTCACGTTGTTGCCGAGGGCGATCCCGCTGTAGCGGGTGGAGGCGCTCAGCATCTCCGCGTAGGTCACGAACGAGGCGCCGTTGACGATCGAGACGCAGACGAACAGGACGGCCTGGCCGACCACGGCCGCCCAGGCGGGACCGGCGGCCATCATCATGAACATCGGGAACCCGAGGAGCGCCGCGGCGACGCTGCCGATGAGGATGACCTTCTTGCGGCCGATCGTGTCGGCCAGGTAGCCGGAGAGCGGGAGCGTGGCCGCGCCGACCACCATGGCCACCGCCGTGGACGCGAAGGCCAGCTGGGACGAGTGGCCCGCCGTCGTCTGGAGGTAGGTGGCGGCGTACACCGAGACGATGTAGTACCCGCCGGTGATGACCGCGCCCAGTCCGATGATCTTCAGCACCGACCGCCAGTTCGTCACCAGCAGGGTCTTGACCGGTACCTTCTTCGTCTCGCCCTGGTCTGCGAGCTCCTTGAACTGCGGGGTGTCGTCGAGGTGGCTGCGGATGTACAGGCCGATCACGCCGATGGGGAGGCTGAGCAGGAACGGGATCCGCCACGCCCAGTCCAGCATCTGCTGCTCGGTGAACAGCGAGGTCGCGGCGAGCGCCACCAGGGCGGCGAACAGCGATCCGAGATAGGTCCCGGAGTTGACCAGCGAGGTCTGGGTGGCACGCCAGCGGGCGGGGGCCGACTCCGCGACGAACGCGTTGGCGCCGCCCAGTTCGCCGCCGGCCGCGAACCCCTGCACGCAGCGGCACAGGACCAGCAGGATGGTCGCCCACACGCCCAGCGTGAAGTAGTTCGGCAGCAGTCCGATGAGGGCCGTGGCCAGCACCATCAGGAGGATGGTCCACGACAGGGCCTGCTTGCGCCCGTACCTGTCTCCGATGTGCCCGAAGAAGATGCCGCCGGGCACACGCATGAAGAACGCCACGGCGAAGGCCGCGAACGTCCCCATGAGGGCCGCCGTCGGGTCCTCCGAGACGAAGAAGAGCATCGCCACGAAGGTGGCCATGTACCCGTAGATACCGAAGTCGTAGTACTCGACGACGGTGCCGATGATCGCCGCCCGGATGACCTTCACCCGGGACTGGAAGCTCCCGTCGGTGTGGGTCGTGCTCGGTCCGTCCGCGGACCTGGGGTCCAGTGGCATGCTGCCTCCTCGGGCAGGGGGAGGTCCGGTGGGCGTGGCAGCCGTCCGGTCCTTGTGGTCGGGGGTGGGGGGCACGGTGCCGGGGTCAGTCCCGGGCCGCCGCCCCGTGGCCGGCGATGCGGCCCATGGTGATCGCGTTGGCGACCGCGTTGCCGCCGCCGACGTAGCGGAGGCCGAGGACTCCGGCACCCGCCTCGCCGGCGGCGAAGAGCCCGGGGATGGTGCGGCCGTCGCGGTCGAGCACGGCCGCGGCGGAGTCGATCTGCATCCCCGCGTGCGTGCAGACGAGTTCGGTCGGCAGGAGGAGGGCCGCGTGGAAGGGCCCTGCGCCGATGGGGTCCGGGTTGTCGTCCTTCCCCTTGGCGCGCAGGCTGAGGTGGCGCAGGAAGCGTGCGTCCTCCCCGTGCGGGAGGTGGGCGTTCCAGGTGTCCACGGTCGCGCGCAGGGCCCCGGACGGGACGTCCATCAGCCCGGCCAGCTCCTCCAGGGTGTCGGCCCTGAGCGTCCGGCCCGCGTCGGCCTCCTCGGTGACGCGTTCCGGCGTCCAGTCCGCGTACCCGGAGGGCAGGGAGGCCCTGGCCCTGTCGTCGAAGACGCACCACACGGGTCCGTCCTGGGCGTCGATGATCCCGGTGGAGACCGCGTAGGACGCGTCCTCGTCCATGAAGCGCCGACCGGAGCGGTTGACGTACACCCTGGACACCGGGGGGAACCCGGACTCCCAGTGGTGGTACCGCTGGAAGTACGCGGTGGGCAGGCGCAGACCCCACCCCGCACCGGTGACCGACGCACCGACGCCGTCCGCGAAGCGGATGTGGTCGCCACGGCTGCCCGGAGCGGCGACGACGAACGCGTGCTCCCCCGCCTCCAGCGCCGCCGGGTAGTACTCCGCGAGAAGGCCGGGGTCGCGGGAGAGTCCTCCGGTGGTGACCACGACGGCCCCCGCGCGGACCTCGATCCCGTCGGCCACGACGCCGACCACCCGGCCGTCCTCCGCCAGGAGCCGTTCGACCCGGGTGTTGAGGACGGTCTCGACCCCGTGGCGGCGGCAGTCCGCCGCGAGGACCTGGACCAGGCCGAGGCCCTGGTCCCTGGGGACGTGTCCCCGCCACACGTCCTCGACCCCGGCCCGGCACAGACCGGGCATGTGCGCGTCGGTGGACACACGCGCGGGGATCTCGACGCCCAGGCCGATGAGCCAGTCGAGGGTGGGGCCCGCGTTCTCGCAGAAGGTGCGGACCAGGCCGGGCTCCAGCATCCACTGGTTCAGGTCCATGTAGTGCTGGTAGAACCGCTCGGCGGTGTCCTCCACCCCCACGGCGCGCTGGACGCTGGTGGCGGCGGCGGTGAAGAGTCCGGCGGACAGCTGGGTGGACCCGCCCAACTCGGTCTCGGCCTCGAACAGCAGGACGCTCGCCCCGGCCTCCGCCGCGGTCGCCGCCGCGGCGAGCCCGGCGCCCCCACCGCCGACGACGACGACGTCGACGGCCGGGGCCGTGGTCGGCTCAGACATGGCGCGAACCCCCGTCCACCGCGATGCTGTGGCCGGTCACGTAGCGGCTGCTGTCGGAGAGCAGGAACAGGAGGACGCCGACGACCTCCTCGGGGGAGCCGACGCGGTGCAGGGGGACGTTGTCCAGGGCGGCCGCCAGGGCCTCGGGGTCGTCCTGGAGCCAGCGGGTCATCTCGGTGTCGATGAAGCCGGGCGCGATGGCGTTGACGCGGATGCCCCGGTCCCCGAGTTCGACGGCGAGCGACTCGGTGAGGTGGCCGACGGCGGCCTTGGACGCGCAGTAGGCACCGCGGCCCCTGCGCACCCGTACGGCGGAGACCGAGGACATGTTCACGATGGCGCCGCCCGGACCCATGTGGCGGGCGGCGGCCTGGGCCCCGTACAGGACGCCCTTGACGTTGACGTCGAGGACGGAGGAGATCTGGTCGGCGGAGATGTCCTCGACCAGGGCGTACGGGAAGACGCCGGCGTTGTTGACCCAGTAGTCGAGGGATCCGAACCCGCCGAGGGCCGCGAGGGCGAGTTCGTCCTGTTGCCCGGGATCGACGACGTCCACGCGGTGGGAGGCGACCCTGCCCGGCCGGACGCCGGGCGGGTTCGCGGCCAGGTCGCGGTTGATCTCTTCGGCGGTCCGTCTCATGTCGGCGTCGTTGACGTCCGCGCCGACGACGTCGACCCCCCGGCGGGCCAGTGCCGCGGTGAAGGCGCGGCCCATGCCGCGCGCCGCACCGGTGACGACGGCGGTGCGACCGGCCATCTCGGGGTGGACGACCTCCATGGGCCGGTCGACGACGCGTGCGGCGCCGGCGCCCTTGTGCTGGGTCATGGCGTGTGCCTTTCGGTGGGTGTGCGGGGTTTCTCTGCCGGTGGGACCCTGCGGCGGGGCCGCTCAGGCGGTGTCGTCGCGCCTGACGTCGCGGCGGGCGACGCGCCAGTCCTGGCCGTGTCGGACGAGCCGGTCGTGGACCGTGGTGAGGCGCAGCAGCCGGGTTCCACCCGTCACACGTGTGGCCACGACCTGAAGATAGGCGCTGACCTGGGCTTCCTCAGGGTCAACGGACTCCACGTACACGTTGGTGACCACGTGTCGGTGCACCTCGCCCGCGGCCCGGGCGTTGCGGGTGAAGCCCTGGGCGAAGTCGCGGAGCGGTGTCCGTCCGACGACCGGGGCGGGATAGGTCGGTGAGTGGAACTCGCCGTCGGGGGTGAAGGTCTGCGCCCACCCCTCGGCGTCGCCGGAGTCGATCAGGTGGGACTGGCGCGCGTAGAGCTGGTGGATGCCGGTGACCGGGGATGCGTCCATGAGTCCCTCCCTTGCGTGCGATAATCGCACTAGGCGTGCAATTAAAAGTTAACGTATGTGTCACACGTCACCAGCGTCAAGAGGTGGGGTGTATGTTCGCCCTGCGAGAGGAGCCCGATGCCCACCACACCGGCCCCACAGCCGGACACACGGACGTCCAAGACCCTGCACAACGGGATCGAGGTGCTCGAACTGCTCAGCCGCAGCCCGCACGGGCTGTCGGTGACCGAGGTCGCCGAGGGGATCGGGGTGCACCGCACGGTCGCGCACCGGTTGATCCGCACCCTGGAGGAGCACCGGCTGTGCAAGCGCGACGCCTTCAAGCGGATCACGCTCGGCCCCGGCCTGGTCGCCCTCGCCGAGTCGGTGGAGGTCGACCTCCGCGAGGTCGCGCGGCCGGTCCTGACCGACCTCGCGGAGGCACAGGGCGCCACCGCGCACCTGGTGGTACCCGAGGGTGAGGACGAGGCCCGCGCGCTCATGGTCGTCGAGCCCCGGCACGCCAGGGCGCACATCGCCTTCCGCACGGGCAGGGTCGACCCCCTCGACAAGGGCTCCGCCGGGCTGGCCCTGCTGTCGGCCATGCCCCCGCGCCCGGGAGAACGCAAGGAGGTCGCCCTGGCCCGCCGGCGCGGCTACGCGGTCTCCCACGCCGAGGTGACCAATGCCGTCACCGGCGTCTCAGCTCCGGTGATCAGCCCCCGCAACGGTCCCGTGGCGAGCATCGGGATCTCGGTCCTCGAACTCGACGACCCCGCACCCTTCGGCGAGGCCGTGGTCGAGGCCGCCAGGCGGATCGCGGGCATGGTGCACCTGCCCTGAGCCTCGCGCGGTGCCGCGGGCGGCCCCTGCGCACGGCGTCCCGGCGGCGGCGCCGTGCGCACACCTGGCCCGACCGGGCCCCGTGCCTTCGCGCGGTGCGTACGCTGGCGGCGTCGGCAGATCCCGGAAGGACGGGGCCGCCGACGTGCCGACGGACCCCGGGTACGGCCCGCCGGGGCCCACCCCTCCCCCCGGGCCCGAGTGGAGACCGCCCCGTGAGGATCAGCAACGAGTTCACCGTGAACGCGCCGGTCGAGCGCGTGTGGCACCTGCTCACCGACGTGGAGGCGGTGGCGCCCTGCGTGCCCGGCGTCAGGCTGACCGGGGTCGACGGCCCCCTGTACTCCGGTGCGGTGCGGGTCAAGGTCGGCTCGGTCGTGGCCGCCTACTCCGGCACCGCCCGTTTCACGGAGTTGGACGAGAAGGAGCGCCGGGCGGTGCTCGTCGCGTCCGGGCGGGCGAGCCGGGGCTCGGGGAGCGCGTCGGCGACCGTGACCGCGCGACTGCGGGCCGAGGGAGGAAGGACCGCGGTCGGCGTCGAGACCGACCTCACGGTCACGGGCCGCCTCTCCGAGTTGGGCGTCGACGCGATCAGCCGCGTGTCGGCCTCACTGACGGCACGCTTCGCAAAGGCCCTGGAGGAGGAGTACGGACTCGCCCCCTACCGGACCGGAGGCGCGGGAGCGGCCGAGGGGACCGGGCCGGAACGGAGCACGGTGGAGGACTCCCCCCGGGCCGGAGCTCCCGAGACCGGTGGCTCCGGCGGGACCGACACGGTCGGTGAGACTCATGGGGCAAACGGTGCTTTTCGGGGCCACAGCGGAAAAAATGATGACAAAATCCCCGAAAAAATCACCGAGAATAAAAAGGGCCCTGATCAGGCAGAACACCCGAAATACCCGTCCTCCCCCACCCCTGCGGGTGAGGACGGACCCCTCGAAAACCCCCCTGTGTCTGATATCACAGGCGGTGTGACCGGTACGCAGAGTTTCCCCGACCATGCCGACCTCGCCCCGGCGACCGCCCCAGGAGGGGTGATCGCCGACAGGGTCTGGCCGCTCCTCGCCATCCTGGTCGTGGCGGGCGGCATGATCTTGGGCTACGCCCTCTTCAGCTGAGCCCGCGCGCCCGGGACCGACGCGCGTCCCGGTGTGCGCCAGGCCCCGGAGGGCGGGGGCCGGAGCGTGCCGGCCCGCGCCCCTCAGGCTCCGCCCAGGGTCGTGCCGGGCAGCCGGGTGGCCAGCCACTGGTCGTCGGAGTCCTGCCGCATCTCCAGGGCACCGGGGTCCTCGCCCCCGGAAAAGACCAGGGTGACGGTGGCGATCGGGGTGTCCCCCTCCAGGTCGGTCCCCATCACGACCTCGCCGACCTCGGCACCCTCCGCGTCCGGAAGGGACTCGGCGTAGGCGGGGAAGGCCTCGGCGCAGTCGGCGGCCCCGTGTGCCTCGACCAGCACGTTCTGGGCGGCGGGGTCGATCAGGGCGCAACCCGCCTCGCCGTCGACGGCCTCAAGGGAGGCCAGGAAGCCCCCGGCGGCGCGCTGCGCGTCGGCCTCGTCGCCGGCCTCGCCGCTCGTGCCCCCACCCGCCCCGGCGTCCGATTCCTCCGCCTGTTCGGCGGCCTCCTCCGCCGCTTCCTCCCCACCGGTGCAGGCCGTGACGGCGAGGAGCAGTGCCAGGGGCAGGGCGGGCAGCAGGAGCCGTCGCATGGGGGGCCTTCCGAAGGGGGCGTGACGCGTCCGCACCATTGTTACCGCATCCGCCCGATCCGTGACCACCGGTGCACGCCATCGGGCCGGACTCCTGACACCGGCCCCGGCGCGGGCGGCACGGCCCCCGGAGGGGGCGGGGTTGTCCGCGTGGCCGGGCTCTGGTGATATGGGGGTCGGTGGTACCCGTCGCCCCGTCGGGTCCCACCGGGACCCGTACTTTCTGGCGCACAGAGCACGCGCGGGCGTGCCACGGGCGGCTCCGCCGCGCGTCCGCGCCGGAGGTGACATGACCTACCCACTGCGGGAGGACCGCGGCGCGGACCCGTTCTCGCGGATCCCGCCGGAGCTCGGCGCGCGACTGCGACCGCAGGTGCCCTCCCTGGTCGAGGAAGCGCTGGAGGGCCTCCGCCACAGGTCGCCGGGGCACGCTCCACCCCTGGACCCAGGCGGCGCCGAGGGCCTGCGCAGGGTGATCGCTGTCGGTGTGCACGGGTTCCTGGACCGGGTGGAGGGCGGTGCCCCGTCCCCCGCCCCCGCGGAGGGGCTGGCGGCGGAGTTCCGGGCTCTGGGTGCGGCCGAGGCCCGGCACGGGCGCACCCTGGAGTGCCTGCACACCGGGATGCGCACGGCGGCCGCCGCGGCCTGGAGGAGGCTGGCCGTCGCGGACGACCTCACCCGCGACCACATGGGTGTGCTGGGCGAGGCGATCTTCGCGTTCCAGGAGGAGATCTCGGGAGCGGCGGCCGAGGGGCACGCCCGGGTGCGCGGTGCCGGCACGGACGCTCTGCACCGGCGCCGGATCCGCCTGCTGGAGGTGCTGCTCGCGGAGGCGGGCACGGAGTACGACGCGCGCGCGGTGGCTGCTCTGGCCGTGGCCGCCCGGTGGCGGGCGCCCGAACGCGTGGCGGTGGCCCTGCTGTTCCCGGAAGATCCGGCGGAGCAGGTGCCCGCTCTGCCGCCGGACGTGCTGACCGACCTGGACCGGGCGGAGCCGTGTGCTCTGGTTCCCGACCCGGACGGGCCCGGCCGACTGCGGTCGCTGAGGCGCGCGCTGCGGGGCGTCGGCGCGGTGCTCGGACCGAGCGTCCCCCTGGACCGGGTGCCCGTGTCGTTGGCGCGTGCCCGCGACCTCGCGGAGCTGGTGCGGGCCGGGCTGGTCGGGGGCGGGGGCGTGCCGCGGTGGAGCGACCACCTGCCCACATTGCTGCTGACGCGCGACCCGGCACTGGTCGAGGAGTTGGCGCGGACCCGGCTGGCTCCGCTCTCAGGGCTCCGCGCGCCGCAGCGCGAGCGGATGGCCGACACCCTGCTGGCCTGGTTGGAGTCCGGTCTGAACGCCAACGAGGCGGCGGAGCGGCTGCGCATCCACCCCCAGACGGTGCGCTACCGGATGCGCCAGATGGAGGAACTGTTCGGCGCGCGGCTGCGCGACCCGGCGGAGCGCTTCGAATTGGAGCTGGTGTTGCGGGCGCGCGGCCTCCTCCGCCCTCCGTCGGAGGGCGGAGGGTAGGGAGTGTTCTCCGCGGGTCCCCGGGCCGGCGGGCGGCCGTCCGGGCCGTCTACCGTGGCACGGGTCGGCTGCCCCCGGCGCGGGTCCGTTCCGTCCGGGGCCCGTTCAGTCCCGGGGCGCCAGTGCGCGCACGATCGCCGCCGGGTCCGCGGACGGCTGCCCGATCGGGGCGATCACCGGGGTCGTCACGCCGTTGTCCGCGTAGGCGCGGATGCGCTCGCGGCAGTACTCGGCGGGCCCGTGCACGATCAGCTCATCCACCACCGAGTCGGGGATCGCGGCGAGGGCGCCCTTGCGGTCGCCCTCGTCCCACTTCCTCCACATCGGGTTCAGCTCCTCCCGGCCCAGCCACTCGTGGAAGGCCCGGTACACGGGGACGTTGAGGTAGGCGGAAACGGCCCACCTCCCGATCCCGCGGGCGGTGTCCGCGTCGGTGTCGGGGATGGCGAAGATCCTGGCCACGATCTCCTTGTCCTCCCCGGACGCGCGGACGTAGGGGGCGACCGTGCGCACGTCCTCCGCGGACAGCCAGTTGACGATGGCGCCGTCGCCCTCGCGGCCCGCGAGCTTGAGCATGCCCGGGCGCAGGGCGGCCACCAGCAGGGGCGGGGCCTGGTCGGGGACCGCGCCGAGGGTGAAGCCCCTGACACTGAACGTGTCGTAGTCGGCCGTGACCTTCTGCCCGGTGAGGGCCGTCCGCAGGAACCGCACGGTGTCACGCACCTTCTTGTACGGCTCGTCGAACGGGATGGAGTTCCACCGCTCCACGATCACGTTGGAGGAGGTGCCGACCCCCAGGGCGAACCGGCCCGGCGCCGCCGCGGCCATGGTCGCCGCGCTCATCGCCAGGGTGGCGGGGCCGCGCGTGTACGCGGGCACGATCGCCGTGCCGAGCCGCAGCGTGGGCGCCCACACACTGGCCAGGGCCAGCGGGGTGAACGCGTCGGTGCCGTTGGCCTCGGCCGACCAGACGTCGGTGTAGCCCAGGTCCGGCATCTGCTCGACGACGGACCGCTGTTCGGGCAGCGGGAGGCCCTCCAGCGGGATGGTGATGCCCCAGCGAGTGGTCATGGCGACTCCCTGTCGGTGCCCGGAGAACCGGATCCGGTTCGATTCCTCGTGTCGACAAGCACCGTACCGCCCGGTCGGTTTGTTGTCTGCGCCCCCTCCCCGGCAATCCCGCGCGCCGAACCCGCCGCCCCTCGCGCCCCGCCCTCCACACGGCCGGACCGACACGGCGCCCCCGGCCCTCGTCGCACCCGGCCGACGGGGCGTATGTTCGTAGGATCCGTCCCCGGGCGCCGCCCCCGGCGCAGCGGTCCGGCCGGGCGGAGGCAGCCGACCCAGACGAGCGAAGGAGGCCCCTTGGCCACGCCACCCTCCCCCTACGACTTCCTGCCCCAGGTCGCGTCGTTCACCGTGACCAGTGACGACGTCGCAGACGGGCAGACCCTGCCCCCCGCCCAGGTCAGCGGGATCATGGGCGCCGGAGGCAAGGACGCCTCACCGCACCTGGCCTGGAGCGGGTTCCCCGAGGGGACGCGGAGCTTCGCCGTCACGTGCTTCGACCCCGACGCGCCCACCGCCAGCGGCTTCTGGCACTGGTCGGTGGCGAACATCCCCGTCGAGGTGAACGAACTGGTGACGGGTGCCGGCGACGGTTCCGGGCTCCCGGACGGCGCCGTCACCCTCCGCAACGACGCGGGCGGCCACCGCTACGTCGGTGCCGCCCCGCCCGCCGGCCACGGACCGCACCGCTACTTCTTCGCGGTGCACGCGGTGGACGTCCCCCGCCTCGACGTCGACGCGTCGGCGAGCCCGGCGTTCCTCGGCTTCACCCTGTTCTCCCACGCGATCGGCCGCGCCCTCGTCACACCGGTGTACGAGCAGGCGTAGGTTCGCGGGGATCTTCCCGGTGTTCCCGAGGGGCGGCCGGTGCGACGGGCACCGACCGCCCCCGGCCCTTTCCTCCCGGGGGCGATGGCTACACGCGCAAGTCACCCGTCCGGTTGTCCTGGCAACCGGATTCGGCCAATCGCGGGCTTCCCGGGCACGTGTCGGTCTAGGCTCTGCCTATTGCCCGGCCCGCCTCCCGAACACGCTTGGAAGGGTGCAACCGGTGCCACAGCAGACGTCGAGGAAACCAACCGTCGTAGTCACGACAGCGGGGTCCGCTCCCACCCCGGGCACCATCCTTCACCTGCGCAAGCAAGGGTTCCGTGTGGTGGCGACGGACATCGACCCCGCCGCTCCGGGCCTGTACCTCGCCGATCGGGGCCACCTGGTCCCCCCAGGGGACAGCGAGGCGTTCCTTCCGCGGATGCGGGCCCTGTGCGCCGAGGAGGAGGCCGTCGCGGTCATCCCCCTCGTGGACGAGGAGCTGAGGCGGGTCGGCGAACTCGCGGAGGACGGCGTGTCCGTGCTCCTTCCCCGGCCGGAGTTCGTCACCACGTGCCTGGACAAGTACGTCCTCATGCGGGAGCTGGCGGACGCCGGGATCGGGGTCCCCCGCACCTGGTTGGCCTCGCAGTGGCCGTCCGGAGCGGTCGGCTCGGCCCCCGGCGGGCTCATCGTCAAACCGCGCAGCGGGCGCGGCAGCCGCGGGGTGGTGGTCATCGACTCGGTCCGCGACATGGCCCGGGTCGTGGCGGAGGGCGGTTACGCCGCCGACGAGCTGATCGTGCAGGAGCGGATCACCGGCCCGGAGTACACCGTCTCGGTCGTGGTGTGGCGCGACGGCGGGATCCAGGCCGTGGTGCCCAAGGAGGTCGTCCTCAAGCAGGGGGTCACCAAGTACGCCGTGACGCGGCGCCACCACGAGGTGGTCCGCACCTGCCGCGCGATCCAGACCGCGCTGCGTGCCGACGGGCCGTTCAACGTGCAGCTCTCCCTGGACGACGCCGGTCGACCGAGGGTGTTCGAGATCAACCCGCGCTTCTCCTCCACCGCGGCGCTGACCGCGGCCGCCGGGGTGGACGAGATCGCCGGTCTGCTCGCCCAGGCCGTCTCCGGCGGGCCCAGGCTCACCGACACGTGGCAGGAGGGCGTGACGATGGTGCGGCGGTGGACGGACGAGTTCATCAGCGAGGCCGAGTTCACCTCGCACGGCCTCTCCCCCGCCCCGACGGGCGCCCACCTCCCGCGTCTGCGCGGGTCCCGGCCGCCGCAGGCACCCGTGGGCGGCCCGGCCCCCGCCGCTCCGGTGCGTGCGCGGTGACCGCCGGAGCGCACCCGAGCCCCTCCCACCCCCTGTCCGAGGCGATGGCGGAGGCGGTCGTCGCGGTCGGCGGCCGGCTCCGCGAGTGGCGCACGGACGCGGCCGCGCGCAGCGGGGCCTGGGAGGGCGACCAGTTCAAGGCCGGGGCCGACGCCCTGGCCCACAGGGCACTGTCCGAGCGGTTGGCCGCGATCGACGAACGCATCCCCGTGATCAGCGAGGAGGACCCCGCGTCGCTGACGCGGGAACGGCCGCCGCGGTACTGGTTGATCGACCCGATCGACGGGACCGCGAGCTACGCGCACGGGTTCCCCGGGTACGTCACCCAGGCCGCGCTGGTGATCGGAGGGCGGCCGGAGGTCGCCGCGGTCTTCGCCCCGGAGCCGGAGACCCTGTACACGGCCGTGCGCGGGCAGGGCGCGCGCCGGGACGGGCGCCCCCTCCCCCCGTTGGAGGCCGCCCCGATCGGCCGGGGCGTGCTCACCGACAACACCCCCGAACCCCGGGGAATCGCCCACCGGGTCTACGGGCACTTCGGCTACGGCGAGTACCTGGAGAGCGGCAGCATCTCCCTGAAGCTGTGCCTGATCGCCGACGGGTCGGCGCACCTGTTCGTGAAGGACGTGCCGGTGCGCGACTGGGACGTGGCCGCACCCGCGCTCGTCCTGGAGGAGGTCGGCGGTCTGGTCACCCGTCTGGACGGCACCCCCTTCGGGTACCGGGGGACCTACGAGCACACCGGCCTGGTCGGCGGCGCGGACCCCTCCGCCTGCCGCGCCGTCTCTCGCTGGCTGGCCCCCTGAACTGCGTTTTCACACCGCGGGACAGGGCGCTGGAACGCGTGGTGCCGATCCCTTTTGCCTACCGGCCACGGCGCGTATCGTGTGGTCACCAACTCGCGCCTTTGGGGGTGGGAAGTGGAAGGCCCAAGTCTGCCGCTGAGCCGGATGCGCGCCTCGGACGCCGAGCGCGACCAGGCCGTCGACCGCCTCACCGTCGCGTTCGTCGAGGGCCGCCTGGACCACGAGGAGTACGACCGGCGGGTCGGCCTGGCCCTGAGCGCCGTGCTGGTCGGCGACCTGCGGCCGCTGACCGCGGACCTGCCGGGCCCCGAGCCGCAGCCGCCCCGTGCGGCTCCCCTCCGCGATCCCCGGTTCCGCGGCGCGCGCTCCGAGGGGGAGCTGTCCTTCATCTCCGTGCCCTGGCGGGAGTGGGGCGACGAGTGGCGCTGGTGGACGGGGGTGGCGGCGGCTCTCACCGGCGTGTGGGGGGCGGCCAGCCTCATGGGCGGCGAACTCGTGCCGTACTGGCCGCTGGTACCCCTCGGGATCTGGGCCGCCGTTCTGATGGCCTCGGCCATCTGGCCCAGCGAGGAGGAACCGCCCTGAGCGCGCGCGGGCCCGCGCGCGAACGGGCGCCGTGGCGGACGACCGGGCCCGGATACCGTGGCGGACCGGGGCAGAGACGGGCTCAGCCCACCGCGTGGAGCCAGCGGACGGGCGCGCCGTCACCCGCGTAGCGGAACGGCTCCAGCTCCTCGTCCCACGAGCGCCCGGTGAGCAGCTCGATCTCGGCCACGAGGTCGGTGCCGTTCGCGGCGGCCTGCTCCATGGCGTGGCGCAGCCGCCCCTCGGGCACGAGGACCTCACCGGCCGCACTGGTGACGGCGGTGAACATTCCGAGTGCGGGCGTGTAGCTGTAGCGCACGCCGTCGCACCCGGGCGACCCCTCCTCGGTCACCTCGAAGCGCAGGCGCTGCCACTCGTTCAGCGCCGAGGCCACCGCTCCCGCGGTTCCCGGCTTTCCCTGCCAGTTGAGCTCGGCGCGGTGGTTGCCGGGAGCCGCCGGTTGGGCGACCCAGTCGAGTTTCACGGGTACTCCAACGACGCCCGCGACCGCCCACTCGACATGTGGGCACAGCGCCGCCGGCGCGGAGTGGACGTACAAGACGCCACGTGCGGACACCGAACCTCCTGATACGAACGAGTGCGCTTCCCCGACGCCCTCGTACCACGAGAAGGTTGCATACCCGCCTGAATACTTTTGCCCCATTGTGCCCCACAGGCACCCTGAGAACCAGCTCACCAGCTGGTATTTTCCAGCGTTCCCCTCCCGAACAGCGACCCCGGGAGTTAGCGTGGGACCCGGACGAGCAGGGAGTCCGATCATAGTGGGGGCGGGTTTGTCAGACCAGTCGCACGAGGACATCCGTGGCACCCAGGCATCTCCTCAAACCGTACTTACGGTTCTTTCGGGGGAGGAAGCACCCCTCCTGTTGTCGGTTTCGGCCAGAACCGGCCCCGTCCCCGCCGTCGCGGAACCGCCCGGCCCGGACACCCGGCGCCCCGGCAGGACGGACACCGGTTCCGGCCCCGGCAGCGACCCGAGCGGCGGCCACCCCCCACCCGCTCCGGGGTCCGGGAGCACGGACGGGGCGGAGGGCGAGCCCCGGGACGGGTCGGCCGAGGACGCCGACCTGGTCCGGCGCGCACTCCGGGGGGAGTACCGCGCCTGGGAGGAGATCGTGGACCGCCACCTGCCGGTGGTGAACGCGATCGCCCGCTCCTACCGCCTCTCCGGCCCCGACCGCGAGGACGCCGTACAGGCGGTCTGGCTCACCCTCAACCAGCACCTGCCCCACCTGCGCTCCCCCGGTCGGCTCCGCGCCTGGCTGCGCCGCGTCACCCACCGCGTCTGCGTGCGCCAGCGCCGCACCAGCTCCCACCACCGCGCCCTGGACCCCCACGACCTGGCCGCGCTCCCCCTCCCCGGGGCGTCGGACCCCGAAGCGGAGTACCTGCGCCGGGAGCGCCACGAGGAGCTGCACCGCGCGATCCGCGGTCTCACCGACCCGGGCGACCGCCGCGCCGCCCTCGGCTACCTCGCCGACCCGGCCGACAGCGGTACCGCCGACCGCGCCGCGCACCCGGAAGGGCGCGAGGGGGCGCCGTCCCCCCGGGCCGCCTCGAACCAGCGGCGCCGCGTACTCCGCAGACTCCGCCGCCTCCTGGAGGAACCCACGTGAGGAACCACTCCGACACCGGCCCCCCGTCCCGCCCCCCGTGGGAGGAGGACGGGAGGGCCGCCGCCCTGGCGGCCTTCGACCGCCGGGACGACGCGGCGCAACTGGTCCGGCCCCGCGCGGACACGGTCCCGGTCACCGAGACCGCGCGCGCGGAGGAGGGCACGGTGACCGCCGCGTTGAGGTTCGAACACGAGGGCGTGGCGCTGGACCTCCAGATCCGTTCGCACGGGCGGTTCCGGTCGGTCTCGGGGCTGGTGACCGGGGACTTCGAGCACGTCGTCCTGCGGGTGCGCCGCCCCGGCTCCACCGACAGCCCGACGGTGGGCGAGGACGGCCGGTTCTCCCTGGACGGGCTGCCCCGGGGACCGGTCAGCCTGTCCCTGCTGAGGACGGGGCGCCCTCCTGTGGTCACCGAATGGTTCACCGTGTGAACGCCGACGCGGGGCGGCCGCCTGCCCGGAGCAGGACCCTCCGAAGGATCGGAGGCACGCTCGGGCGCTCCCCCTTCATGAGCCCCGCCCCGCTTCGTCCTGTTCGGCCTCCGCCTAGCCGTCCACAGCTCGGAGGCCGCCGCTCCCGTGCGGGCCTGCGCGCTGCTGTCACCGAAATCGGCCCGCCCCTCGGCGAAAGGCAACCGGACGTGTCCCTCGGTTCACCACCAGCTCCCGCCGCCTCCGCCGCCGTACGACGCCACGGCGACCGCGTGTCGCACTCCGGCGGATCCCTCCTCTCCCGGGTGACCCACGGGGTGCGGCTGGCACAGGACGGCAGGTTCGAGGAGACCGTGGACCTCCTCACCGACACCCGCCTGCGCCTGAGCGGCCACCCGGTGGCCGACGCCGCCCAGGTGATGCCCGGGGTCCTGGTCAACCTGGGGCTGGCACAGATCCTGTGCGGCCGCTTCGGCCAGGCCGAGGACCACCTGCGCGAGGCCCTCTCCCTCACGCAGGAGCGCGGGCTCCCCCTCCTCGGCATGGTGGCCGACCAGAACCTGGGCTGCCTCAGCCTCTACCGGGGCGACGCCTCCTCTGCCATCGCGACCTTCCACGCGCTCTCCCCGCGCTTGCCCGCCTCCCTGCGAGAGGCCCTCCAGGTCGACCTGGCGGAGGCCCTGCTGGCCGAAGGCCTGGTGGAGGAGGCCGCGGAGGCCCTCGCGGACGGCCCCTGGGCCGACGGGAGGTCGACGTCGGCGAGCACGCTGCTGGTGGAGGCCAAGCTCCGGCTGCTGCGGGGCGACCACCGCCGCGCGGTGGAGCTGACCGGACGCGTCCGCCACGGGTTCGGCCGGGGGTCGCTCTGGTACCGGTTGGCCTCCCGCCTGGAGCACAGGGCGTTGCGCGAGGCCCGCCCCCGCCCGCCGTCGCCCGTGGAACGGGCCGCGAACGCGCTGGCGGCCAGGGTCCCCCTGGCCGTCACCGCGCGGGAAGGGCGGTCCGCCCGGCACGAGGTCCTGGCTTCGCTGCCCTCCGCCGGCGGCCCGCCCGCGCCCCGGGCGGCGCGGACGGCCGAGGACCCGCACGTCGTGCGGGCGGGACTGGAGAGTGCGCTGGCCTCCGGGGACGCGTCCGCCGCCCTGGAGTGGGCGGAGCTGGCCCGGACCTGGGCCGTGCCGCGCGTTCCCGGCCCCCTGGAGCGCGCACCCGAGATGGCCGCCCTGGCGGAGGGGTACCGCGACGCCCTGGTCCACGACCGGGACGCGGACGCGGCGGCCCGACGCTGGGAGTCGGCGCGCTGGTACACCCACCACACGACCCGGGCCGCGGTCCGGCCGGACGGCGCCTGGTTCGCCGGGTCTGCGGGGCCCCGCCGCACAACGCCCCCGCCGGCCGCCGACACGGCACCGCAGCCGCGACCCGTCCGGCGTCCGCACCCGGGCACCCCGGATCCCGCCGGTCCGCGCCCCGTCACCGGTCCCCTCCTGGAACGGCTCGGGGACCGGGCGTTCCTGCGGTACACGCGGGCTGCGGGCGACGCGGTGGTGCTCATCGCGACGGACGGGCGCGTGCACTGCCGCGTGCTGGGACCGCTCCCCCAGGTGGCGCAAGCCCTGTCCCGGTTCGTCCACCCGCTCCTCGTCCCCGGGCGCCCACCGGGGGCAGCGGCGCGCGAAGCGGCCAACCTCGCCACCCGGGCCCTGCTCGGCCCCGTCCTCCCGCTGGTCGGGGACCGTCCCCTGGTGGTGGCCAGCGACCCCTACCTGGGCGACCCTCCCTGGGGCATGCTGCCCGCGCTGCGCGGACGCCCGGTGAACCTGGTGCCCACCGCCCGTTTCTGGCTGGACCGCCACGGGGCGTTCCGCACGGGGGCACCCCGCCCGCGCAGGGTCCTGCTGGTGGCCGCGCCCGAACCCGACGGCGCGGTCCGCGAGGTGGCCCAGCTCACGGGACTCTACCCCGGGGCGAGCGTGCTCACCGGCGACCGGGCACGGCGCGGGGACGTGCTGGACGGGATCGGGCAGGCCGACCTGGTGCACCTGGCCGGGCACGGCCATGTGCCCGCCCGCTCGCCCATGCTCTCCTCCGTCGGCCTCGCCGACGGACCCCTTCTCGCCTGCGACCTGGCCTCGCTGTCGGGCGTGCCGGACGTGGTGGCCCTGTCGACCTGCTGGAGCGGTCGGGACTTCGCGGGCCGCGCCGGTGCTCCGCTCGGGTTCGCCGGCGCGCTCCTGGCAGCCGGGGCGCACACCGTGGTGGCCAGCCCCGTCCCCGTGGGGGACTCCGGTACCGGTGAGGCGATGCGCCGCTTCCACCGCGCCCTGGCCGGCGGGGTGCCCGCGCCCGAGGCGGTGGCTGTCCACCTCGGGCGTGTGGGCTTCTGCTGCTTCGGCGCCTGAACGGCGCCCGGGGCCGGACGCCCAGCGGTGGCGCCCGGACCCCGCCTGCTCCGCCTCACACGGGGGCCGTCACCAGCCGCGTTCGCGCCACTTCGCGAGACTGGGGCGCTCGGCTCCCAGGGTGGTGTCGGCCCCGTGCCCGGGGTAGACCCAGGTGTCGTCGGACAGTGCCCCGAACACGCGCTCCTCCACATCCCCGAACAGGGTGCGGAAGTCCTCGTCCGACCAGGTGCGGCCGACACCGCCCGGGAAGAGCGAGTCGCCCGAGAACAGGTGGGTGCCGCCGGCCGGGTCGTCGTAGCGCAGGGCGATCGACCCCGGGGTGTGTCCGCGCAGGTGGATGACGGTGACGGAGCTCTCGCCGACGGGGATCCGCGTCCCGTGCACGACGGGTTCGTCCACCGACACCGGGAGCTCGTCCCCGTCGTCGGGGTGGGCCACCGTCCGCGCCCCGGTCTGGCCGACCACCTCTGCGAGGGCCGTCCAGTGGTCCTGGTGGCGGTGGGTGGTGATCACCCGTGTCAGTCCGTCCTCGCCGACCATCTCCAGGATCCGGTCCGGCTCGGCGGCCGCGTCGATGAGTACCGCCTCACCTGTCGCGTGGCAACGCAGCAGGTAGGCATTGTTCTCCATCGGGCCGACGGTGAGTTTGCTGATCGTCAGATTACTTAGTCGTCGCAGGTCGGCGGGGCCGCCGACCCTCGTATCTCCGGAGTAGCTCACCCGACCATTGTGGCCTGCCGACGGGAGCGGGCGCACCCGGACCGCGCATGCCGGGCACCCGGCGACCCGGGCGTCCGACCCCTGCGGCCGGGAAACCCCCGCTCGGCGCTCTCGGGCACGGTCGGCGCTACTGCGCCCAGCGGGGTGAGCGCTTCTCGAAGAAGGCCGCCCGGCCCTCGGCCGCGTCCTCTCCGGAGAAGAACTCCGCGGACAGCTCGCCCATGCGCGTGAACGCCTCCCTGCGCCGTTCGGGTGCGGCCAGCGCGCTCGCTCCGAGCTCGCCCAGGAGCTCCTTGGTGCGGGAGAGCGCGCGCGGGGCCGCGCCCCGCAGCCCCTGGAGGACCGCGTCCACGGCGTGCGCCATGTCCCGGTCGGGCACGGCCTGGGTGAGCAGCCCCGCCTTGGCCGCGGCGGAGGCGTCGAACAGCTCGCCCGTGAGGAAGTAGCGGCTCAGCTGGCGCGAGTGCATCCGCGCGGACACGGGCACGGAGATGATGGCGGGGACCACACCGATGCGCACCTCGGTGAAGGCGAAGGTGGCACTCTTGGGAGCGAGCGCGATGTCGGCGGCGGCCACCAGTCCGATCCCTCCCGCGCGGGCGGCGCCGTTGAGGACGGCGATCACCGGTTTGGGGGCACCCATGATCTGCTCGAAGATCTCGGGGAGTTCGGGGGCCGGCTCCGCGGGGGTTCCCTGGAGCGCCGCTCCGACCTCCTTCAGGTCCGCCCCGGCGCAGAACACCGGGCCCGTGCCGGTGAGCACGATCCCGCGCACCCCGTCGTCGGCCACCGCCCGGGCGAGTGCGTCGGACAGTTCCGAGCGCAGCCGCGCGGACAGCGCGTTGCGGTTGCGGGGGGAGTCGAGGGTGACCGTGGCGATGGCACGGTCGACGGCCAGGCTTACCAGGGGGGCGTCGTCCGGGGGTGTCGGGGACGGGTGCTGCGTCATCGCAGGCTGACCTTTCTCCGTGTCCGTCTCCGCGTGTGCGGAGAGGGGTGTGAACCGCGCGCGGACCTGTCGGACACGGCGCGCGTACGCGTCCGGTGGGCGCCCGGTCGCGTCTCGCTTGTGGCGGTATACGCGAATCCGCTTCAACCTTAGACGGCCCGAATGTCAAGGCACCACGCTTCGTCACGCCCGGTTCGTTAAGTCCCTGTCACGCGCGGCCCCGGGGTGTTACGCAGGCCCGGCAAAGACCGCTTTCACCCGCCGTCCACCCGCCGCCGCGCGGGGCGCACGCGCCGGGGGCGCGGCCCCGGAGGGTCCGCGCCCCCGGAGGACGGGTCGCCGTCGTGCGGCGGCGGTTCAGCGCGTGGTGGCCGTGGACAGGGCCTCGGCGAAGTGCAGCATCGCGGAGACCGCGGCGGAACCGTCGGCAGCCTCGCTCACCCGCAGGGTGAGGGGCTCCGCGGTGATCGCGCCCGTGTACCCGTGGTCGAGCTCGCACGTCTCGTCCGCGCAGGCGGCGGGTTCGAGGTCGATGTTGGCGACAGCTCCCCAGTTGACCGACAGGTTGACGCTCAGCACCAGTTCGCTGGGCAGGCTGCCCGGGGTGTACTGGGCCGGGTTGGGCACCACCCGGGTCAGGGCGACCGACTGGATGTTGCCCATCTGGATGCTGTCGGTCGTGGTGGAGGCGTGCGAGGTGCCTTCCGTCTCGTTCGGCGGGTGCTCGTCCGTGTGGCACACCACGAGCCGGGTCGCGGTCAGCAGCATGACGGTGATGTGTCGCCGCATCTCCATCGCCGGGTCGAAGGTCGCCTCGTGGTGCACGATGAACGCCTCCGCGCTCTCGCCGCCCAGGGCCTGGGCAACGGCGTCGATCACCAGCGCGGGATAGTACCCGCTGCGTTCGATCTCCAGTCGCCAGTCCGTGGACACGGCACGTGTTTTCCTCATACCCCTATCCTGCCCCTTTCCCGGGACACTTCGCGACCGGGCGGAGAAGAGGGAGGACCAACCCCCGATCAGAACGTCACCCCGCGCAACCGCCGCGGTCCCGCGTCCGGTCGTACGTCGGGGGCCTCCCGCAACCACATGCGGGCACCCAGGACGTGGGCGCCGGTGGCGTTGACCAGGACCGGGTCCAAGTCCACGTAGCCGATCTCCGGAAACGCCTCCACCAGGCGGGACACCCGGATGAGGAGTTCCTCCAGCGCCTCCACGTTGGGCTGCTCCGCGAGCGAGGTCGCGCCCGCGGGAAGGCCGAACAGCAGGGGGGCGGCGCGCACCGCGTGGATGAGGTCCGCGGCGTCCATGTCGGTGAGGGGAGCGAGACGGAACGCACGGTCGTCCAGGAGTTCGGCGGTCACGTCGGCCAGGCCGAACGAGACCACCGACCCGAAGGACTGGTTGTCCCCCGCCCGGATCACCGTGGGCACTCCCGGCGCGGCCATGCGCTGGACGACGAGCCCGGCCTCGGCCCCGAACCGGTCGTACAGCGACAGGAAGGCACTGCGCACGTCCTCCGGTGTGCGCAGGTCCGCCCGGACGAACGCGCCCCCCGCGCGCACCCGCAGGTCGGGGGAGTCGGCCTTGACGACCACCGGATAGCCGAGTTCCCCCGCGGCGACCACGGCCCCCTCCGCCGAGGACACCGGGATGTCCGGGTAGGCGGCGATGCCGTAGCAGGCCAGCAGGTCACGGGCGTCCTCGCTGGAGATCGCCGTCTCCTCGTCGTAGCGGCGCTCGCCGCCGAACCAGGCGACGTCGTCCGCCGAGGGCTTGGCGTTCCTGAGCGCGCGGACCAGGGTGGCGCGGGCCCGCGCCCCGTCGATGTCGGGCAGTTCGGGGTGGCGTCCCGGTTTGCGGTTGCGCCACTGCGTGTAGCGGGTCGCGTAGGCCAGGGCGCGGACCGCGTCCTCGGGCGAGGGGTAGGAGGGCACCGACCCGCGCAGGGTCTCACCGCTGTCGCCGACGTGGCGCAGCTCCTCGGGGAGCCCCTGGCGCCCCAGGTAGGTGGCGACGATCGGCTTGTCGGAGTCGAGCGAGCGCGCCCGCAGCACCCGTGCCACGTCGTCGGAGATGGGGTGGAGCGCGGGGATGAACACGACCACGACCGAGTGGACGTCCTCGGCCGCCAGCGCCGTCTCCAGCGCCAGGTCGAAATCCTCCGCGGTGGCCTGCGGGCCGAGGTTGACCGGGTCGTGCGGCTTGAGTCCCTGGCGTACGGCCGCGTCCTTGACCAGCAGCTCCAGGGAGTCGGAGTTGCCGATGATCCCCACCCGGGGCCCCTTGGGCAGGGGTTGGTAGGCGAACACCTGGGCGGCGTCGAACATCTGCGTGATGTCGTCGACCCGCACCACACCGGCCTGCTGGAACAGCGAGGTGACCGCGTAGTCGGGCAGGGAGAGCCCTCCCGCGGCGTGGCCCGTGGGGGTGGCCTGGGCGGAACCGCCGCTGCGTACCGCCACGACGGGCTTCTGCTTGGCGAGGCGCCGGGCCAGGCGGGTGAACTTGCGCGGGTTGCCGAGCGACTCCAGGTACTGGAGCACGACCTCGGTGGCGGGGTCCTCCTGCCAGTACTGCATGAGGTCGTTGCCGGACACGTCGGCGCGGTTGCCCGCGGAGACGAACGTGGACAGGCCCATCCCGCGCTCGGCGACCCGCTGCAGGATGGCCCGCCCCAGGGCGCCGGACTGGGAGAAGAATCCGATCGATCCCACCGGCGGCAGGTCCGGGGACAGGGTGGCGTTGAGCGACACCCTGGGGTCGCTGTTGGCGATGCCCAGGCAGTTGGGGCCGACGACGCGCATCCCGGCGGCGCGGGCGGTGCGCACCAGCTCGTCCTGGCGTTCGCGGCCCTCCGGGCCGATCTCGCCGAACCCGGAGCTGACCACGACCAGCCCGAGCACGCCCTTGTCGGCGCACTGCTCGACGACGTCGACGACCATGTCGGCGCGGACCGCGACGACCGCCAGGTCGACCTGGTCGGGTATGTCCAGGACCGAGGGGTAGGCGCGCACGCCCACGACCGCCCTGGCCTCGGGGTGCACCGGGTACACGGGCCCCTGGAACTCACCGCCGAGCAGGTTGCGCAGGGCTGTCTGGCCGATGGTGTGGGCGGTGCGGCTCGCGCCGATCACGGCCACCGAGTTGGGGAACAGGAGCCGGGCGATGGAGCGCGACTCGGCGCGCTGCTCGCGGGCGCGCATGACCTCGGTGGAGTCGTCCGTCGGCTGGATGTCCAGGGTGAGACGGATGACACCCTCGTCGAAGGTCTGCTGGGCGGTGTACCCGGCCTCGCGGAAGACGTTGATCATCCGCCGGTTCTCGGGCAGCACGTCCGCGATGAAGCGGCGCACCCCCCGTTCCCGCGCGGCCGCGCCGATGTGCTCCAGGAGCACCGACGCCAGTCCGCGGCCCTGGTGGCCGTCCTCCACCACGAAGGCGACCTCGGCCTCCTCCGGCGCGACCTTGTCGTAGCGCACCACGGCGACCAGGGAGTCGGAGATGGTGGCGACCAGCGCCACGCGGTCCTCGTAGTCGACCGTGGTGAACCGTTTCACATCGCGGTCGGAGAGTTTGGGGTAGGGCGCGAAGAACCGGTAGTAGATCGTCTCCGGGGAGAGCCGTGCATGGAACTCGCGCAGCAGGTCGGCGTCGTCAGGGGTGATGGGGCGCATATGCGCGGTGCCGCCGTCGGTCAGGACGACGTCGGCTTCCCAGTGGTTCGGGTAGGACTGCACGACTGCGAGACTAGACGACAATCGGTCGAATCCGGGGAAAGTCCATGCGGGCACCTCGAAAACACCGCACCGGGTGTACCCGGTGCACCCTGTCCGGGCTTCGGTGCCCTTCTCCGAGCCGACCGGCCACGTGGGCCGGGTGCGCGCGGCAGAGGGCGCCCGGGCCCCCGCGACGCCGCCCACGGCGCCGTTCCACGCCCTTCCTCCGACGTGTGGCCGGGGCGCGTTCACTTCGTTACACGCCGCTGACGGTTCACCTGTTAACGTCGTGCGAGCACGGATTCTTATAACCCTCGGTGGTGGCTGGCGAAATGACACGAGTGGTCGTGATCGGTGACCTGATGACCGACGCCGTCGCGCGCGCGTTCCACCCGTTGGCCCGCGGCAGCGACACTCCGGCGTCCGTGATCATGTATGGCGGAGGGTCCGGGGCCAACATCGCCTCGTGGCTCGCCGTGGAGGGCACCGACACCACGTTCGTCGGCCGCCGCGGCTCCGACATCACCGGCCGGACCCGTGAGATGGAACTCATGGGCTACGGGCTGGACTCGCGCATGGTGATGGATCCGGAGCGGCCCACGGGTACCTGCGTGGTGATGATCACCCACCGGGGCGACCGCACGATGCTGAGCGACCCGGGGGCCAACGCCCGGCTCCAGCCCGAGGATTTGCCCCGCGACGTGTTCGGCCCCGACGGGCACCTGCACGTGTCGGGGTACACGCTGATCAACGCCGACTCCCGGCGCGCCGCACGGGTGGCGCTGCGGATGGCCCGTGAGAGCGGGATGTCGATCTCGGTCGACGGCGGCTCGCACGCACCGCTGGAGCGCGCGGGCGCGGAGAACTTCCTGGAGTGGACCCAGGGCGCCCGGCTGCTCTTCGCCAACGTCGACCAGGCCCGGGTACTGACCGGCCGGGACGAGCCCGAGGCCGCGGCGAAGGTGCTGACGGCCTGGTTCCCCAACGTGGTGCTCAAGCTGGGCCAGGGCGGCGGCCTGTGGGCGTCCAAGACCCGGGACGACTGCGTGACCGCGCCCGCCGAACCCGTGGAGCCCTCCCCCGGCTCGGTGGGGGCCGGAGACGCCTTCGTCGCGGGGTTCCTCCCGGCGTGGCTGGCCGGGCGCCACCCCAAGGAGGCGCTGGGCCGGGCCCACCGCCTGGCCGCGCGCGCCCTGCACCAGCCGGGCGCCCGCCCGGACCTGGGTGAGGGACAGCCCGTCCGGCGCGGCGCTCCCCGGGGCCAGCGCATCCGCTGACCCCGTTGCCCCCCGTGCCGCCGGTTTCGGCGGCACCGCTCCGCCGTGCCGGCCCGGTCGGCTGTCCGGTCCCTCGTGCCGACGGCGGCGCTCAGCCCCCGGTGGTGGCCAGGGTCAGCGGCAGCACCTCGGGGGCGCCTGCGCTTCTGAGCAGGGCGGCTCCCACGGTCAGGCTCCACCCGGTGTCGGTGTAGTCGTCCACCAGCAGAACCGGCCCCGGAGTCTGCGCCTGGACCGCAGCCAAACGCTCGCGCAGCTCGTCGCCGACGCTCAGGGACGTGTACACCTGGGCCAGGCGCATGGCGCTGTTGTGCCGTCTCTGCTCCCTGCCCCCGCGGTACTCCAGCGCTCCGACCGGGGTCAGCCTGCCCAGCTGTGAGAGCCGGGCGGCGAGGTCGTTGATCAGGGCGGGACGGGTGAGGGACGGCATCACGACGACACCGACCGGCCTGCGCTCCCACCCCCATGTGGCGAGGACCCGCACCACGCCCTGGAGCATCCGCTCGTCGACCGGGGCGTCCGGGGCGTCGTCCGCGAGCACGCGCCGCAGCTCGTTGCCCCAGCCGATGTCGGTGAGGCGGCCCAGGGCCCGCCCCTCCCCCGCACGGAGGTCGTCCTTGATCTTCCCGGACAGGCTCACCCCCAGGGTGTCCATGCCGGACGGCCACTGCCGGCGGGGGGCGATGGGTGTGCCGGGGCGGTCGAGGTGCTCCGCGGCGGCCTCCTGGCGCCCGGGGTCCACGTCGGTGCTCCAGTACTCGCCGGTGCACACGTCGCAGCGCCCGCAGGTGACGCTCTCGGGGTCGTCCAGCTGCCGGCGCAGGAACTCCATGCGGCAGGTGTCCAGGTCGATGTAGTCGAGCATGGCGCGCTGTTCGCGCTCCCGGGCCTCGGTGACGGCCGCGTACCGCTCCGCGTCGTAGCTCCACGGCTGCCCGGTGGCCTCCCAGCCGCCGCGGACCCGGCGGACCGCGCCGTCCACGTCCAGCACCTTCAGCATCTGTTCCAGGCGGGTGCGGCGCAGATCCACCCGCGTCTCCAGCGCGGCCACGGACAGCGGCCGGCCCTCCGCCCCGAGCACGTCCAGGGTCTGGCGGACGGTCTGCTCCGGCGGGAACGACAGCCCGGCGAAGTACTCCCAGATCTGGGTGTCCTCGCGGCCCGGCAGCAGGACCACCTCGGCGCGCTCCACCCCGCGACCGGCGCGGCCGACCTGCTGGTAGTAGGAGATCGGGGACTGCGGGGCGCCCAGGTGTACGACGAACCCCAGGTCCGGCTTGTCGAAGCCCATGCCGAGCGCACTGGTGGCGACCAGCGCCTTGACACGGTTGGCGAGGAGGGCGTCCTCGGCCTCCCTGCGTTCGTCGGGGTCGGTCTGCCCGGTGTAGGCGAGCACCTCCAGACCCTGCTCGCGGAGGAAGCGGGCGGTCTCCTGTGCGGCGCTGACGGTGAGCGTGTACACGATCCCCGAGCCGTGGATCTTGGGGAGGTGCTCGGCGAGCCAGCTGAGCCTCGCCGTGGGGTCGGGCAGGCGCGCGACGGCCAGACGCAGGCTCTCCCTCTCCAGCGAGCCGCGCAGCACGAGCGTGTCCTGGCGCTCGCCGCCCGCCTGGAGCTGTTCGGCGACGTCGCGGGTGACCCGCTCGTTCGCCGTGGCCGTGGTGGCCAGGACGGGGACGCCGTCGGGCAGGTCGTGCAGCAGGGATCGGATGCGCCGGTAGTCGGGACGGAAGTCGTGGCCCCAGTCGGAGACGCAGTGGGCCTCGTCGATGACGACCAGGCCCGCTCCCGCGGCGAGCTCGGGCAGGACCCGGTCGCGGAACTCGGGGTTGTTGAGGCGTTCGGGGCTGACCAGCAGGACGTCGACCTCGCCCGCCGCGACGTCGGCGTAGGTGGCCTCCCACGCGGTGGTGTTGGAGCTGTTGATGGTGCGGGCCCGGATGCCGGCCCGCTCGGCGGCGGAGATCTGGTTGCGCATCAGCGCCAGGAGGGGGGAGACGATGACCGTGGGGCCCGCCCCCTCGGCCCGGCGCAGGGCCGTGGCCACGAAGTACACCGCGGACTTGCCCCATCCGGTGCGCTGGACGACGAGTGCTCTGCGGTGCTCGGCGACCAGGGCGTGGATGGCGGTCCACTGGTCCTCGCGCAGTCGGGCGGAGTCCCCGGCGAGGGCACGCAGGTGCGCCTCGGCCTGCTCGCGCAGCGCGCCGCCGGGGGCGTCGGCGGGGACGGTGGTATCAGCGGTGGGTGTGGCCATGTCTCCCTTGGTACCAGAGCCGGGGGACATCGGAGCGGTCGTCCACAGGCCGACCGCCCGCGGACGCCCGGCGTGCCCCGGTCCCGGAGCGGTCGTGGCGACCCGCAGCCCGGAAGGAACCGGGTTCCAAGGAAACCCGCAAGACACACCGCGTAACGAAAGGGAAACTATCCGTCTTCCCGGCATTGCACTCCCGAGCCGGCATCTGAACACTCGACGCCAGGGCTCACGTCTGGGGTCGCTCGCGCTTGGGAGCGCTCCCGGGCTTTCGCGACTGGCATGGCGAAAGGACACGGACATGCATCGACCATGGGGCCGGACCATCCCTCGACGGGTCTCCCCGGAGGCCCTCGTCCACCGCGGGGGAAGGCCCTCGCGCCCCGCGCTCCTGGCCGCCGGGGCCGCCCTCCTCCTCACCGCGGCGGTCGCCCCGGCGCTCACCGGCCCCGGGACCGCGTCCACCGCGGCCACCACCGCCTCCTCGGGTGCGGCGGACGTCCCCGTGGGCTCGGGCAGCTACACCGACACCCTCCCGGCCGGGGCCTCCGGGCCCTCCGCTCTCAACGGCGCACCGGCCTCCCCCAAGGTGACCGACGACTACGAGGGCGCCGCCCCCACCAACGAGTGGTGGTCCTCACTCATCTTCCAGCGCTACCCGGAGAACCCCCACGGCGAGAACCTCTTCGCCCACCCCGCCAGCTACCACCCCCACGAGGGCGGTCTGGAGATGGGCTACCCCCAGACCCCCGCGCTCGTCGCCGACGGCCTCAAGTACGAGCACCCCCACGCCGCCGACCTGTCCCTGGGCGCGGTCGGGCTCGACTCCCCCGACACCCGGGTCGCCGACAGCGGCGACTGGACGGTCACCGCCGAGTGGGCGGGCGGCGGTCCCACCCTGCGCGTCACCATCGGCCAGGGCCTGCCCTTCGCCTACGCCGAGACCAGCGGCGGCGACGCCGAGGTGAGCTTCGAGAGCGCGCCCGACGTCTGGCACGAGGACGGCTCCGTCGTCGGCGCGAGCGTCGGCGACCGCCACTACGCGCTGTTCGCGCCGACGGGTTCCCCCTGGACCCGGTCGGGCGACACGTTCACCGCCGCCACCGGTGACGACGGCCACTACTCCGTCGCCGTCCTGCCCTCGCCCGAGGACCTGGACGCCTTCGCCCCCTACGCCCACTCCTTCGTCACGGACTCCCTGGTGGAGTACGACTACGACGAGGCCGCGTCCACCCTGACCAGCACCTACCGGGTGGAGACCGAGCCCGTCGAGGGCGACCGGACCGGCACCCTCATGGCCCTCTACCCCCACCAGTGGAACAACGCGGTCACGGACGTGACCGGCCAGTCCTACGCCTCTCCGCGCGGCGAGATGCGCGTCACAGAGGGCGGGAGCTTCACCACGGAGCTGACCACCAACGGCGTCCTGCCCAGCCTGCCCACGGTCGACGGCGCCGACCACGACCGCATGCGGCAGCTCATCGACGAGGTGCTCGCCGAGGAGGAGCTCTTCCCCGAGCCCGGCGACACCTACTGGGACGGCAAGGCCATGGGCCGTCTCGCGCAGCTCGTCCCCGTCGCCGACTCCATCGGCCACACCGAGGCCCGCGACGAGCTCCTCGGCCTGGTCAAGGGACGTCTGGAGGACTGGCTGACGGCGGGCGGCACACGCCAGTTCCACTACAACGCCGAGTGGGGGACCATGCTCGGCTACCCCGACAGCTTCGGGGCCGCCCAGGAGCTCAACGACCACGACTTCCACTACGGCTACTTCGTCTCGGCCGCCGCCGTCGTCGCCCGCTACGACCGCGCCTGGGCAGCCGAGGACGCCTGGGGCGGCATGATCCGCCTCCTGATCCGCGACGTCGCCGCCACCGACCCCGACGACCCGATGTTCCCGCGCCTGCGCTCCTTCTCGCCCTACGCCGGGCACGGCTGGGCGTCCGGGCACGCCGGGTTCGCGGCGGGCAACAACCAGGAGTCCTCCTCCGAGGGCATGCACTTCGCCGCCGCCACCGCCCTGTTCGGCTCCCTGACCGGCGACGAGGAGATCCGCGACCTCGGCGTGTACCTGCACACCACCCAGGCCTCCGCGATCCCCCGCTACTGGCAGGACCAGGGCGGCGGAACGTTCCCGGAGGACTACGAGCACGACGTCGTCGGCATGGTGTGGGGCGACGGCGGCGACTACCGCATCTGGTGGGACGGCGGCGACGAGGAGCACTACGGCATCAACTACCTGCCCATCACCGCCGGTTCGCTCTACCTCGGGCACGACCCCGAGCACGCCGGTGCCGTCTACCAGTCGCTCGTGGACCGCCTGGGCCGCGAGCCGGAGATCTGGAGGGACATCCACTGGGCGCACCGCGCCCTCTCCGACGGCGACGACGCCCTGCGCATGTTCGAGGAGCAGTGGCAGACCTACGAACCGGAGGCGGGCGGCTCCAAGCCGCACACCTACCAGTGGGTCTCCACCCTCGCCGAGGTCGGCACCGTCGACGCCTCCGTCACCGCCGACACCGCCCACTACGCGGTGTTCGACGACGGCGGCACCCGCACCCACACCGCCTTCAACCCGGGCACCGACCCGGTGACGGTCACGTTCTCCGACGGCGTCGAGCTGCGCGTGGAGCCCGGTTCCCTGGCCTCCACCAGGGGTGAGGGCGGCGGGGGCGACCCCGGAGACCCCGGCGACCCCGGAGACCCCGGCGACCCCGGTGAGCCCGGGGACGGCAACGTCGGGGACGGAGACCTCCACCTGACCCCCTCGGCTCTCTCCGGAACCCCGCACGGGTCCGCCGACGAGATCACCGTGGCCTCCGCCGGAGGGCGCAACCAGGACGGCCTGCCGCCGGAGGACCGGGTGGTCCTGCGGGTCGACGGCCTGACCGGCTCACACACCGGCGACGCCACCGCGTTCTCCCTGCCGGTGGACTCCGGAAACGCGATCGCCAACGCGGTCCAGGTCCGCGTGGTCTACGACCTGGACGGCGACGGCGCCGACGACCGGACGGAGACCTACCGCTACTTCGCCACCAACGACCAGTCCGGCTGGGAGGAGTACACGCAGGGAGGAGGCGTGGCCGACAGCGACGGCGCCCTCGGCGACATGGTCGACGGCTCGGTCCGCGTCGAACTGTGGAGCGCCCTGGGAAGCCACAGCTCACAGATCCTGGTCGGCCCGGACGAGGGCGCCTCGATCACGATCCCCTTCACCGACTGACGGCGAGCAGGCTCTGACCAGCGGTCAGAGCCTGCTCCTCCGGGCCCTCGCCCCGGCCCGCGTCCGGGCGACCGAACCGACCCCCGTCAGCCAGGTTCCCCTCCGAAGAACAGGGCCCGGACCCGCCCCCCGTCACACCACGGTGCTTTTCGCCCCTCCCTGCTTTCAGGGCGAAAACCACGTCGCAGGCGGTCAAAACCCCTCAGTCGCGCGACTCACACAGGCTCAACCACGCGTCCGCGTACGTTTCAGTCCCTGGCACAGGCCAGAATTACGGACATGGCCCGTACTACTTCCCGTCCCCCCGAGGATCTTGCCGAGAAGATCATCGACATCGACGTCTCCGAGGAGATGCGAGGCAGCTTCCTGGAGTACGCGTACTCGGTCATCTACCAACGCGCGCTCCCAGACGCCCGCGACGGCATGAAGCCGGTGCAACGGCGCATCCTCTACCAGATGAACGAGATGGGGCTCCGCCACGACCGCGGGCACGTCAAGTGCGCCCGCGTGGTCGGGGACGTGATGGGTCGGCTCCACCCCCACGGTGACAGCGCCATCTACGACGCCCTCGTCCGTCTCAGCCAGTCCTTCGCCATGCGCGTGCCCCTGGTCGACGGCCACGGCAACTTCGGTTCGCTGGGCGGCGACGACGCCCCCGCCGCCATGCGCTACACCGAGGCCCGGCTGGACCGCGCCGCCGAACTGCTGGTCTCGTCCATCGACGAGAACGTCGTCGACTTCAAACCGAACTACGACGGACAGGAGACCGAACCCGAGGTCCTTCCCGCCGCTTTCCCCAACCTGCTGGTCAACGGAGCGTCCGGCATCGCCGTGGGCATGGCCACCAACATGGCCCCCCACAACCTGGGCGAGGTCATCGCAGCCGCACGCCACCTGATCTCCCACCCCGACGCGACCCTGGAGGAGCTCACCGAGTTCGTGCCCGGGCCGGACCTGCCCACGGGCGGGACCATCGTCGGACTGGACGGCATCCGCGACGCCTACCGCAGCGGCCGGGGCACCTTCAAGACGCGCGCCGCCGTCGCCATCGAGAAGGTCTCCGCACGCCGCACCGGCCTGGTCGTCACCGCGCTCCCCTACAACGTGGGACCGGAGAAGGTCGTCAGCCGCATCAAGGAGCTGGTGCAGTCCAAGAAGCTCCAGGGCATCTCCGACCTCAAGGACCTCACCGACCGCACCCAGGGGCTGCGCCTGGTGATCGAGCTCAAGAACGGCTTCAACCCCGAGGCCGTGCTGGAGGAGCTCTACCGGCTCACGCCGATGGAGGAGTCCTTCGGCATCAACAACGTCGCCCTCGTGGAAGGCCAGCCCCAGACCCTGGGCCTGCGCGAACTCCTTGAGGTGTACGTCAACCACCGCCTGGAGGTCGTCCGCCGCCGCAGCGAGTTCCGCCGCACGAAGCGGCAGGAGCGGCTGCACCTGGTGGACGGCCTGGTCACGGCCCTGCTGAACATCGACCGCGTCATCGCCCTCATCCGCGAGGCCGACGACACGGCGGCGGCCCGCGAGTCCCTGATGGGCGCCTACGCCCTGTCCGACACCCAGGCCCGCTACATCCTGGACACCCCGCTGCGCCGCCTGACCCGCTTCGACCGGCTGGAACTGGAGACCGAGCGGGAGAAGCTCAACCAGGAGATCGACTCGCTGACCGCGATCCTGGAGTCGGACAAGAAGCTGCGCCGCGTGGTCTCCAAGGAGCTCGCCGACGTCTCCAAGGAGTTCGCCACACCGCGCCGCACCCAGCTCCGCGAGAGCAACGGGGCCGCCCGCAGCGCCGTCGTCCCGCTGGAGATGGCCGAC
Organism: Nocardiopsis sp. NPDC058631; assembly: GCF_042716955.1. Classification (NCBI taxonomy): domain Bacteria; kingdom Bacillati; phylum Actinomycetota; class Actinomycetes; order Streptosporangiales; family Nocardiopsidaceae; genus Nocardiopsis; species Nocardiopsis sp. NPDC058631. The sequence goes on from NZ_JBHXQY010000001.1 coordinate 144,828, forward strand.
CAGCCCTGCCACGTGCTGTTCGGTGTGGACGGCGCCATCGGCCGCAGCAAGGGCGCCACCGCGCCCCGCCTCTACGAGGGGCTGCGCACCCGGCACGACGCGATCCACGTGTCAATTCCCACCACGTCGCGCTCGGACGTCGGCCTGGTCACCGATCTGGGACGGATGATCCGCGTCCCGGTGGTGGAGCTGCCCGAGCTGCCGGACCGGGACGAGGAGCGCCCGCCCCTGGCCTCGGGCCTGGACGTCGGGGAGTTCGTCCAGCTTGAGGAGGGCGAACGCGTCGTGTCGGTGGTGGCGATGGACGCGTCGGGCCCCGGCTTCGCCGTGGGCACGGTCGGGGGCGTGGTCAAGCGGGTCGCCCCGGATTACCCGCCCAACAAGGACGACTTCGAGGTCATCGCGCTCAAGGACGACGACCGCGTCATCGGTGTCACCCAGCTGTCCTCCGGCGAGGAGGACCTCGCGTTCATCACCTCGGAGGCGCAGCTGCTGCGCTTCTCCTCGGCCACCGTGCGCCCGCAGGGCAGGCCCGCGGGGGGTGTGGCCGGCGTACGCCTGTCGGAGGAGGCGCGCGTACTCTGGTTCGGTGCCGTGCCCAGTCCCGAGGACTCGGTGGTGGTCACCGTCTCCGGCTCCTCCAACGCCCTGGACGGCACACAGGCCGGTTCGGCCAAGGTGACCCCCTTCGAGACCTATCCGACGAAGGGCCGCGCCACCGGCGGTGTGCGCTGCCACCGCTACCTGAAGGGCGAGGACACCCTGCTGTTCGGCTGGATCGGCCGGGCCCCGGCCCGCGCCTCGCGGGCGGACGGCAAGCCGGTGCGGCTGCCCGACACGAGCGACCGTCGGGACGGGTCGGGTGACGCCCTCCCGAGGGCCATCGTTACTGTTGGTAGCGGCCAGACCGACTCCGGGATCACGGTTCCCGGGGCGGGCGCCTGATCTCGTCGCACCGTGCCGTGCGCATCGGAGTGCTCCGGTGTGCACGGCACCTCTGCGACCAAGGACAAGGGAGTGACCCCACATGGGAGACAACAACGGCACCGTCCCCTCCTCCGGTGCCTTCGACGACGTGTTCGCGGCCAACGCCGACTACGCGGACGGTTTCTCGCTGGCCGGGCTCAAACCGGTCGCCGCGCGCGGCCTCGCCCTGGTGACCTGCATGGACTCCAGGATCGAGCCCCTGGACATGCTCGGCCTGGAACCGGGCGACGCCAAGATCCTGCGCAACGCCGGCGCCCGGGTGACCGACGACACCCTGCGCACCCTGGTCCTGGCGGTGTACCTGCTCGGGGTCGAGCGCGTGCTGGTCCTGCCGCACACCCGCTGCAAGATGGCGTCGGTGGCCAACGACGACGTCGTCCACGACCTCATCCAGGAGGAGTACGGGGTGGACACGCGGAGCCTGGAGTTCCACACGAACAGCGACCAGCTGGGCGCGCTCCAGCACGACCTGGAGCGCATCCGCCACCACCCGCTCCTCCCCGACGGCCTGCCCGTCGCGGGCGCGATCTACGACGTGGAGACCGGGCGGGTCTCACCGGCGCGACTCTGAGTCCGCGGCCGGGGCGGTGACCGCCCCCGCGGGAGCACCGGTCCGGGCGGCCGACCGGGTGTGCGGGCCACGTGTTCGGGGATCCCTCTAGTGGAGGTGGTGGCGCCAGTGGGTCACACCAGACCTCACCAAGCGCCTCCTCCCCCTGCGCCACACCAGGGAATGCGGCCAGACCCCTGGCCGTTGTGATCCGGGACGGTTCGCGCCGTCGGAAGGAGCACCGTGGAAGAGAGCACCTACGAGACCTACAACCGCGCCCGCATGTTCATGGAACTGGGCGATCCGATCTACGCGGCCCGCACCCTCGAACCGATCGTCGAACACGAACCCGACAGCCGGTCCCTGCTGGAGCTGCTCGGGCGTGCCTACTTCCACTCCGCTCAGCTCAACAAGGCCGAGAGGACCTTCCGCAGGATCATCGAGCTGGACCCGGTGGACAACTGGGCGCACATCGCGCTCGCACGCACGCTGGAGCGCCAGAGCCGCCACGAGGAGGCGGCCACGTACCGGCGCATGTACTCGGTGATGTCCGGGGGCTCGCTGGACTGAGGGCAGCCCCTCGCCTTCACGCGATCCGGGGCCGGACCCGCGAGGGTCCGGCCTCCCGCGCGCCGGGGCCGGGCGGGCCGGGAGGCACGGGAGGCACGGGAGACTACCCTGCTGACCATGGCACCCTCACCAACCGGTCCGGAACCGGACGACGCCGCTCCGTGGGTGGACCGCTCCGACGACGGCACGCGCGCCTGGGTCGACGAAGCGGTCCGCAAGGTCGTGGCCGACGCGAACCGTTCGGCCGACACCCACCTGCACGTGTTCCCGCTGCCCCCGGAGTGGGGCATCGACCTGTACCTGAAGGACGAGTCGGTGCACCCCACCGGCAGCCTCAAGCACCGGCTGGCGCGTTCTCTGTTCCTGTACGGGCTCGCCAACGGGTGGATCCGCGAGGGCACCACCGTGGTGGAGGCCAGCTCGGGGTCCACCGCCGTGTCGGAGGCCTACTTCGCGCAGCTGATCGGGGTGGACTTCATCACGGTCATCCCCCGCAGGACCAGCCCCGAGAAGATCGCCCTCATCGAGCGGTACGGAGGCCGGTGCCACTTCGTGGACAGCCCCCCGGCGATGTACACCGAGGCGGAGCGGCTCGCGGCGGAGAGCGGCGGCCACTACATGGACCAGTTCACCTACGCCGAGCGCGCCACCGACTGGCGGGGCAACAACAACATCGCCGAGTCGATCTTCGAGCAGCTCGGCATGGAGCGCTACCCCTGCCCGGACTGGATCGTGGTGGGGGCCGGCACCGGGGGCACGTCCGCGACCATCGGCCGGTTCCTGCGCTACCGGCGCCTGGACACGCGCCTGGCCGTGGTCGACCCGGAGAACTCGGCGTTCTTCCCCGGCTGGGTGACCGGCGCGGCCGACTACGCCACGGGGATGCCCTCGCGGATCGAGGGCATCGGCCGCCCCCGCATGGAACCGAGCTTCGTCCCCTCGGTGATCGACCTGATGATCCCGGTGCCCGACGCGGCGAGCATCGCCGCGATGCGGCACCTGCACGACCACACCGGCCTGTCCGCGGGGGGCTCGACGGGCACCAGCCTGTGGGGGGTGTGGCACCTCGTCGCCAGGATGCTCCGTGAGGGCCGCAGGGGCAGTGTGGTCACCCTGATCTGCGACGGCGGCGAACGCTACCAGCACAGCTACTACAACGACGCGTGGGTGGCACAGCGGGGTCTGGACCCCGCCCCCTACCGGGCCTCCATCGACCGCTTCCTCGGCGACGGCGTGTGGGAGCCCCCCGGCGCGCGCTGAGGACGCGGAAGGGCCCGCACGGGGTGTGCGGGCCCTTCCGCGGAGCCGGTGACGGGCCCCGACCGGGTCAGATGTCGACGCGCGCGATGTCCAGCTCCTGTGCACCCTGCTGGATGAACCTGCGCCGCGGCGCCACCTCGTTGCCCATCAGCAGGTTGAACACGGCGGCGGCCTCCTCGGCCTGCTCGACCCGGATCCGGCGCAGGGTCCGGTGGCGGGGGTCCATGGTGGTCTCCGCCAACTGGTCGGCGTCCATCTCACCCAGGCCCTTGTACCGCTGCACCGGCTCCTTCCAGCTGATCTTGCGCTTCTCCAGGTCCAGTACGGTGCGCTGGAGCTCGGCGTCGGAGTAGGTGTAGATGTAGCGGTCCTCGGGCTTGGCGCCCCGCTTGCGCCGGATGTTGGTCAGCTCGATGCGGTGCAGCGGCGGCACCGCGGCGAACACCCGCCCCGCCTCCAGCATCGGCCGCATGTAGCGGTAGATGAGCGTGAGCAGCAGGCAGCGGATGTGCGCGCCGTCCACGTCCGCGTCGGCCATGAGGATCATCCGGCCGTAGCGCGCGGCGTCGATGTCGAAGGTCCGGCCCGACCCGGCTCCGATCACCTGGAGGATCGCGGCGCACTCGGCGTTCTTGAGCATGTCGGTGACCGACGACTTCTGCACGTTGAGGATCTTGCCGCGGATCGGCAGCAGCGCCTGGAACTCGGAGTCGCGCGCCAGCTTGGCGGTGCCCAGCGCGGAGTCGCCCTCGACGATGAAGAGCTCGCTGTGCTCCAGCCCCTCGCTGCGGCAGTCGACCAGTTTGGCGGGCAGCGCCGAGTTCTCCAGGGCGTTCTTGCGCCGCTGGGTCTCCCGCTGCTGGCGGGCGGCCAGCCGCGCCTTGGCGGCGCCCACGACCTTCTCCAGGACCGTGCGGGCCCTGGCCTTCTCCAGCTTCTTGGTGGAGGTGAGGAACTCGCGCAGCTCCTTGCCGACCACCTGGGAGACGATGCGTGTCGCGGCGGAGGTGCCGAGGATCTCCTTGGTCTGGCCCTCGAACTGGGGTTCGGGCAGTCGGACGGTGACGACCGCCGTGAGCCCCTCCTGCGTGTCGTCCTTGGTGACGGGGTCGTCGCTGTTCTTGAGCAGCTTGGTGGCGCGCAGCTGGTCGTTGACGACCCGTACCAGGGCGCGCTCGAAGCCGTTGATGTGCGTGCCGCCCTTGGGGGTGGCGATCACGTTGACGAAGGAGCGCACCGTGGTGTCGTAGCCGGTGCCCCAGCGCAGGGCGACGTCGACGTCCAGGCGGCGCTCGACGTCGGCGGGCACCAGGTGCCCCGCGTCGTCCAGGACCGGGACGGTCTCGGTGAAGCTGCCGCTGCCCTGGATGCGCAGGACGTCGCTGACCGGGTCGTCCGGGGCCAGGAAGGTACAGAACTCGCTGATGCCGCCGTCGAAGCGGAACTCCTCCTCGTGGGCGGGCTCCCCCTCGGCGCGCTCGTCGCGCACGGCGATGGTCAGTCCGGGGACGAGGAACGCGGTCTGGCGGGCCCGGTCGAGCAAATGCTCGCGGGTGATCTCCGCGTCCTTGAGGAAGATCTGCATGTCCGGCCAGAAGCGGATGCGGGTGCCGGTGGTCCTCTGGGCGACCTTGCGGATCTGGTCCAGACCGGACGAGGGGGTGAACTCGGCGTCGGGGCCGGGACCCGCGAAACGGCCGGGCATGCCCCGGCGGAAGCTCATCGCGTGGGTCCGGCCCTGGCGGTCCACCTCGGCGTCGACCCGCGCGGACAGGGCGTTCACGACAGAGAGGCCGACGCCGTGCAGGCCGCCGGAGGCGGTGTAGGAGCCCGAGCCGAACTTGCCGCCCGCGTGGAGCTTGGTCATGACCAGCTCCACACCGGACAGCCCGGACTTGGGCTCCAGGTCGACCGGGATACCGCGCCCGTCGTCACTGACCGCCACGGAGCCGTCGGCGTGCAGGGTGACGTCGATCCGGCCGCAGAAGTCACCCAGGGCCTCGTCCACGGAGTTGTCGATGATCTCCCACATGCAGTGGGTGAGGCCGCGACTGTCGGTGGACCCGATGTACATGCCCGGGCGTTTGCGCACCGCCTCAAGACCTTCGAGGACCGACAGGTGCCGGGCTGAGTAGTCCCCCGGGTCGTGGACGGCTGCGGTCAAGGCGGTCACTCGGACATCTCCTGCGTTTCGAGGGTCATCGGGGTCTGCTGCGGTGCGTGCTCTTTGTACCGCGCCGCACCGACGAAAGGGGGGGCTGGCCACGGCGCGCCGGTCGCTTTCCCTCGCGCACGGCGGGATGGGCGGGCATGCACCGCGGGGGCGCCGACCGGCGTCGTCACCGGGAGCGCACGGAGCGGGCTCCGCTGAAACAGGGTGGAGGGAGCACGGATCCTGCCCCGCGCGAGACTACCACCTCTGGTGGATGCGACCTGGATACTCCCCTTTTCCGGGGATGCAGGCCCCGCGCGGGGGTACAACGAGAGGAAGAACCGATGGCCGGCAAGAAAGGTCCCAAAGCGTTCCTTCCAGGCATCAACCAGGCAGATTCCGCTGTCGGCGTACACGGCAGCTGGTTGGGAACGTCTGGGTCGGGTTAGATGTTGTCAGAGGTGACTAACGCCGAGTATTGAGGATGGCGAAGTGACTGGAACCCTTGCCCCCACTCAGCCGCTGACGGCTGCTGACCGCTGCGACCGTTGTGGTGCACAGGCCTACGTCCGGGTGCTGCTGAACTCCGGCGGCGAACTCCTGTTCTGCGCGCACCACATGCGCAAGCACGACGACTCTCTCCGAAAGATCGCTTCGGACATCCAAGACGAGACCGACAAGCTCACCGAGAGCAAGAACTCCACGGACGAGCGTTAGCCACACGAACACAAGAGAACACGGCCTGACACCGACGGCGGCCCCACCCGGGGCCGCCGTCCTTCTTGTGCGCGGCCCCTGTGCCCTCAGCCCAGGACCCGGTTGTGGTAGCGGGAGACCTGGACGAACCCGGCTCCCCCGTACAGCCGCAGGGCCGGCTCGTTCCCCTCCACGACGCACAGGTAGGCGCTCCGCGCCTCCCTGTCGTACGCCCAGCGCAGCAGGTCGGCGAGGAGTGCGGCGGCCACACCCCTGCCGCGGGCCTCGGGTGAGGTGACCATGGCGCAGATCCCGACCGACCCCCCGTCCAGGACGGCGCAGCCGCGTCCCTCCCCCGTGGCGGAGACCCCGTAGGCGGTCCGGACCTGCCCGAGGATGCGCGTGACGGTGTCCGCCGTGCGCCCGTCCACCCCGGTGCGCCCGAACAGGGCTGACCACCCGGGGGTGGGCCGGGTGGTGATCAGGGAGGTGCCGTCGGCCTCCGGCCGCTCGTCCAGCCCGCGGGCGAGGACCAGGGTGGGTTCCACCACCGAGTAGCCGTGCTCCGCCAGCCTGGCGTCCACGTCCTCCTCCCCCGGCCACACCTGCGCGCACGGCCGCACCCCGCGCCCGGTGTAGAAGGCGGTGACCTCGGCGACGTCCGCCCCGGGGTCCAGGACCAGCGCGGAGTTCGCCCTCTTGGTGACACCGTCGGCGAAGCCGAGGCGCCAGCCCCCGCGGGTCTCCACACCGAACGCGGGCCAGTCCCGCGCCACCCGTGCCGCCCACTCGTGCATGTCCGCTCCCCAAGGTCCTCGCCGGCAGAAGCGGCCGATGCTACCCGTGCGGGCGCGCGGCCACGGTGACGCGGGCACTCCTGGAGGTCCGCGGCGCGGTCCCGGGGCAGCCGTCGTGGGCGGGCGCCCCTCCGACGGGACCCGGCCCCCGGCTTCCCCGCCCCGACCCGCCCTGCTCTCGGGCGTGCGTCGCCTTCGTCACCCTCGCGGTCCGGACCGTCCGGGTCCGCCCCCGGCCGCCGAACACGCCCTACCATGGGCGGGCACCCACCACCCCCGCCCACCAGGGAGTCCGCACCATGCTCGTCCTGCTGCCGCCGTCCGAGGGCAAGGCCACCTCCGGAGGGGGACCGCGCCTGGACGCGGACGCGCTCACCCTGCCGGAGCTGGCACCGGCCCGTGCACAGGTGCTGGAGGCGCTGACGGAGCTGTGCGCGGGACCCGAGGACGTCGCCATGGACGTCCTGGGCCTGACCGCCAACCAGGCCGACGCGCTCAAGCGCAACCTGGACGTGGCCACCGCGCCGACGCTGCGCGCCGCCGAGCTGTACACGGGGGTCCTCTACGACCGGCTGGGGCTGCCCGACCTTCTCGGATCCCCGGCCGCCGACCGCGTCCGCGAACGGGTCCTGGTCTTCTCCGGCCTGTGGGGCGTCGTCGGTCCCGCCGACCGGCTGCCCCCGTACCGGCTGTCCATGGGGGTGCGGCTCCCTCCGCTCGGCGGGTTGGGAGCCCACTGGCGCCGCGCCCTGGCCGAACCCCTGGGCGGGCTCGCCGAGGGGCGGCTACTGGTGGACTGCCGCTCGGCCTCCTACGCCGCGGCGTTCCGGCCGGCCGGCGCAGCGGCCGAACGCACCGTGGCGGTGCGCGTGCTGCGCGAGCGCGAGGTGGACGGGTCCGTCGAGCGCTCGGTGGTCAGCCACATGGCCAAGGCGACCCGGGGCGAGATCGCCCGCGCCCTGCTCGTGGAGGGGGTGGACGCCGACACCCCGGAGGAGCTGGTGCCGGCCCTGCGGGACCTGGGGCACACCGCGGAGCTGCAGCCCGCGGCGCGGGCCAGGGCCTCTCGCGTCATGGACGTGGTCGTCCGCGACTGAGGGCGCACGTGAGACGGGGGGTGACACACGGTCACCCCCCGTCGCATAACGACTCGGCATCGCAACTTTATGCCGCACCTACAGCATGTGCGACACCATGGGCGGCGTCGGATGGACGACGAACACACCCTGGGACACCTCCCCGCGCGCGGGGAGGGGCGTTCCAGCCGGACGCTGGAGGACACGCGGGGGTCGCCACGCCCGTGGGCCGACACGGCACCGGAAACCGTTGTGCCGCCCCGCACGCGGGCGGGACGGCACAACGGACACGGCCTGCTTCGGTCGGAACTACCCGGGGAACCCAGGCCGTGTTCCGCGGATCATTGCGGGCTCACAGTCGATCGGCGCAAGCGCCGAGCCAACCGAAAGCATCCACGGAAGACTTCCTAGTCCAGGTAGTCGCGGAGCACCTGCGAACGCGACGGGTGACGGAGCTTCGACATCGTCTTGCTCTCGATCTGCCGGATGCGCTCACGGGTGACCCCGTAGACCTTGCCGATCTCGTCTAAAGTCTTCGGCTGGCCGTCGGTGAGCCCGAACCGCATGGAGACGACCCCGGCCTCGCGCTCGGACAGGGTGTCCAGCACCGAGTGCAGCTGCTCCTGGAGCAGGGTGAAGCTGACCGCCTCGCCCGGCTGGATCGCCTCGGAGTCCTCGATGAGGTCACCGAACTCGCTGTCGCCGTCCTCGCCCAGCGGGGTGTGCAGGGAGATCGGCTCGCGACCGTACTTCTGCACCTCGACGACCTTTTCCGGGGTCATGTCGAGTTCCTTGGCCAGCTCCTCCGGGGTGGGCTCGCGGCCCAGGTCCTGGAGCATCTGGCGCTGGACACGGGCCAGCTTGTTGATGACCTCGACCATGTGCACCGGGATGCGGATGGTGCGGGCCTGGTCGGCCATCGCGCGGGTGATCGCCTGGCGGATCCACCACGTGGCGTAGGTCGAGAACTTGAAGCCCTTGGTGTAGTCGAACTTCTCCACGGCGCGGATCAGACCGAGGTTGCCCTCCTGGATCAGGTCCAGGAACAGCATGCCGCGGCCCGTGTAGCGCTTGGCGAGCGACACGACCAGCCGGAGGTTGGCCTCCAGCAGGTGCTTCTTGGCGCGGCCGCCGTCCTCGGCGATCCACTCCAGCTCGTCGCGCAGCTCGAAGGTGAGGATGTCGGCCTCGTCCGAGAGCTTCTCCTCGGCGAAGAGGCCGGCCTCGATCCGCTTGGCGAGCTCGACCTCCTGCTCGGCGTTGAGGAGCGGCACCTTGCCGATCTGCTTCAGGTAGTCCTTGACCGGGTCCGCGGTGGCTCCGGCCGCGACCACCTGGGCAGCGGGTGCGTCGTCGTCATCGTCGTAGAGGACGAAGGACTCGTCCTCCTTGTCGGACTTCTTGACCGGCGCGCCCACGGCCTCGGGCTTGGCCGGCTTGGCGTCCTTGTCGGACGGGTCCGGGGTGTCCTCGACCAACTCCAGCTCGGCGCCGGTGTGCTCCAGGTCGTCCAAGGCCTCGTCGTCCTCCTCGAACTCGCCTTCCGCGGCCAGCTCCAGGTCCTTCTTGCCCGCCTTCTTGGCGGTCGCGGCCTTCTTGACGGCCGGGCCCTTGGTCGCGGTCGTCTTCTTGGCCGCCGCGGCCTTCTTGGGTGCCGCCTTCTTGGCGGTCGCGGTCTTCTTCACCGCGCCCTTGCGGGCACCGGTGGTGTCCTCCGCGGAGTCGACCACCGCGGTGACCGTCTCGGGCTGCTCGTGGGCGGCCGCGGCGCGCACGGGCTTGGCGGCCCGGCTCGTCGTGGTCGTCGTGGTGGACTTGGTCGAGGTGGACCGCGTGGTCGCCGTCTTGCGCCGCGGAGCCTTGCGCCGGGAGGAGGCCGACTCGGGAACGAGTACGGTCACACCCTCCTTGGCGAGGCTGCGGAGCACGGACTGCGCCTGCGACATCGGAATTTCGGCCTCTTCGAAGGCACGGCGCACGTCCTCGGGCTCAAGAAAGCCCTGGGACCGCCCACGCTCGATCAGCTGCTGAATGACGGGCTCTTGCAGTGACTCGGACTGCTTCGAGCGAGTCGAACTGGCAGATGACACAAACACCTCTCGAACGGACGTGTGGCGAGATTGTCGGACCCAATGGTCCGCCCGGTCAGGACCGGGCACGACACCCTCTCCCACCTGCGGCCTGGGATCGTCCCCACTGGGGCGGGGAAGCCGTTTGTCTTTCAAGCGTATGCGCTCTCGGAGGTCCTCCCCGTGGGGATCACCTCCGCGTCGCGGGGCGGAACGGCTTCTTCACTGTAGGCAAGGCAATGGACTTGTTCGTACGGTCTACCGCTCCGACACGGAATCGATCACCGGAAGCTGGACGGCGAGCAGAGTGACGTCATCATCCTGCTCATACCCATCGAGCATGCTCTCAACAAGGTACTCCAGCATCTGCTGTGGATCGCCCACCACCTCCGGAGGAGCCGACGCCGCCACGCTGACGAGCTCGTCGAGTCCGGAGTCGACGGACCGTTTGCGGTTCTCAACCAGTCCATCGGAGTACAGGGCGACAGTGTTACCGGGTTGCACGAAGAATTTGTGGTGACCTCGTGGCGAGCTGATCCCGAGTGGTGTGTCGGGTTCGGTGTCGAGCAGTGACGGGCCGGCGCTGCCTGCCACGACCAGCGGCGGGAGGTGTCCCGCGTTGCTGAGGTCGAGTTGACCGGTGATCGGGTCCAGGACGAAGTAGACCAGTGTGGTGACCTGGTCCATACCCTCCGTCGCGGTGAACATGCGGTCCAGCCCGGTCAGGACGTCGGCGGGCTCCGGCATGGAGAACGCCAGTGCCCGCAACGCGTTCCGGATGCGACTCATTCCCGCCGCGGCCGAGATCCCCTTGCCCATGACGTCGCCGAGCACCCCGGCCACGCGCCCGTCGGGCAGCGGGAAGGCGTCGTACCAGTCGCCCCCGACCTGCACGTTCTGGGAGCCGGAGCGGTAGTAGGCGGCGAGTCGCACCCCCTGGACCGCGGGGAGCTCCTCCGGCAGCAGGCTGCGCTGGAGTTCCTCGGCGGTACTGTGCTCCTGCTCGTAGAGGGTGGCCCGGCCGATGGCGAGCGCGCACTGCCCCGCCAGGGCCTCCAGGAACACGCGTTCCTCGTCGGTCACCGCGCGGGGCGCGGAGAAGGCGAAGCGCAGCGCACCGATGGGCCGTCCGGCGACCATCATCGGCAGAGCCACCCAGGCGCGCTCGTGCGTGGACCGGACGAGTTCGGCGGCCACGGGCGCGTCGTCGAGCAGCGCGGCGAGCTCGGCCGGGTTGGCGGCCAGGCGGGGCTGGCCGTCGGCGACCGCTCTGGCGGCGATGTCCGGATGGTCCAGGGGGAACGCGGGTCTGGGCAGGGGGTGTTCCTGCGCGGCGGCTATGGTGCGCAGGCGCAGGCGATCGCGGTCGAGCAGAACCACGCAGGTGTGGTCGGCACCCACTCCGGAGCGGCCGATCTCCGACATGGCGTTGACGACCTCGTCGGCGGTGAGCGCCTCGGCGAGGTCGGAGGTGGCCTTCTGGAGGCGGGCGGTCCGCATGGCCGCCTCGCTGAGCTGCTGGTTGAGGCGCTGGCGGAGCTCGTCCGCCTCGCGTTCGGTGGTGATGTCGACGAGGGTGCCGACCCACTCGGCCGTCTCGGCGCCGTCCATGATCGGGTTGGCCCGCGCCCGGTAGTGGCTGTAGCCGCCCGAGCGGGTGCGCACCCGGAACATGGCGTCGAAGGGCGTGATGTCGAGGACGGCGTCGTCCCAGGCCCGCTCGACGCGGGGCCGGTCGTCGGGGTGCAGCGCGTCGAGCCAGCCGCGGCCGAGGTAGCGGTCGAGTTCCTGCCCGGTGATGGCCCTCCACTGGGGGCAGTCCTCGTGGACGTCGCCGCCGGCCCCTGCGGCCCAGACGATCTGGTTGCCCGCCTGGAGCAGTGCCCGCAGCCGCTGCTCGTCGCGGCGGGTGGTGCCGCCGTCGTGCGCGGCGATGAGGGCGACGTGCTCGTCCCCGGTGCCGGGGTCGGTGATCGGGAACCAGGTGAGGTCCCAGACCTGGCCGGAGGTCGTGCGATGGCGGTCGCGGATCGCGAGCCCGTTCTCGCGCACAGCGGCCAGAGAGGCGCGGTGGCTGGCGGCGGCGACCTGGTCGCCGCTCTCCTCCAGGAGGTCGTCGGGTGTCCGGCCGAGGCATTCGGCCGGGGTGCGCCCGAGGAGGACGGCCAACCGCTGGTTGATCGTTCCGAAGACGTCGTCGGGGCCGAGGAGGGCGAATCCGATCGGGGAGTCGGTGAGAAGGGATATCACCGCGTCCGGGAGTTGTGCCCTGCTGAGTCGGGGTGGGGGAATGGACGTCTCGGCGCTCAACTGCTCGACACCTCCGGAACCGTCGGATTCCCCACTCGTTTTCCGCTGGGGCTTCTGCCTTGACCGCGTGGCCCCCGTCAACCGGGCGGGCCGCCCGCGGGGTGAAACCGGAGGGTGCGGCGCCGAGGACGAACGGTGGCTCCGCGACTCCCGGGAGTCACGCTCCATGACTCCTCTCGGCCGCTGTCACGGCTCAAGCATAAGACACACCCGTCCGCGCGCAACGGCCGTCGCACCGGGGGACCGCCTGTGGGGTCGGAAGGTAAATGGTAGGCCACCGCGGGGTCCCGACAGGGCGGACCAGCGGTTTTCCCGGCGTGTTTTCCCACAATTACCGGTGATGGGCGATGGTGGCGGGTTTGGCTGCACCGACCCGAAACGCGAATGTTCTATGTCCGATTCGCACCTTTCGATGCTTCGACCTGCGGTAACTGTGCGACTCAGGTAAAAGGTGCCTCTCCGAGGTTTTATCAGCCGCGTGCCGTGAGAGGGGTTGACAGCCCGTCAGGAACAAGTGGAATGGGTGGAGGTCACCGTCCAGGCCATCTCCAGTTAGGGGTGTGAGCGAGAATGCTCCAGACCTTCCCTGTCCAGGATCTCAGACAGATCTCGGCACGGCTCCATGACGAGTTCAGCGGCTTGTCCCGCCGCGCCGTCGAACGCTGCGTCAGTGACACCTGGCAGTGCGTCGAACACCTGGGCATCACGGTCACACCCCACCTGGTCGAGCGGGTCGCCCGCGAGCACCTGGAGGCGATGGTGAACTCGGTGCCTCCCTCCCAGGCCATCCGGACCACGCCCCGCAGGCCGGGCGCACCGTTCTTCACCGGCCACCGCGCCGTCCCCCGGCCGCGCTGAGCCCCTCCCCGGGCCACGGTCCGTGCGCCGCGCCCCGAGGGCAGCGGCGCCCCACCCGTGTCCGGGAGCGGGCGGGCCCGGATCGCGCCGACGGGAGCCCCATGCCCGGGGCTGTCATACGCTCGGACCGTGCCCTCCCCTACACCTCCCACGCCCACAGGTCCGGAACCGGTGCCCGGCGCCGTCTTCGACGAGATGCTGCGCGCCTCCCGGGCGATGCTCGCCATGCGCCATCCTCTCGACGCCGAACTGGCGTTCAGTGAACTGCTCGGCAGCTGGTGGGGCGAGCGGGTGCCTGGCGTGGACGTCGAGCGGCTTCTCGGCGAGGGCCTGATCGCGCACGCCACCGCCTCGGGCAAGCCCGCGGGGCTGGGCGTGCTGGCGGCGATCACCGCCCTGGGCACGTCGGCCGACCAGCGGAGTCTGGCCGAACAGGGGGTGATCGCCCTCCAGGAGCGCGGCCTCCAGGTGCCCCGCTGGGCCTCCCAGCTGGGCGCGGTCAGCCCCGTGGCCGCCTATGTCAACAGCGACCAGTTCGGCGACACCGACGACGTGGTGTGCGTGTTCAGCCGCGACGGGGTCCCCGCCGACGGGACCGGGACGCTCCCGCCCGAGCACGCGCTGATCCTGGTCCTGGACCACAACGGCGGCGGGGTCCTGCGCGACGCGTGGGTCACGACCAAGGTGGAACAGCTGCTCGACCGCTGCCGTGAACGGGCCGAGGCGGACGAGTTCGCCCGGTTCTCCCAGGTGGAGCTGACAACGGCGCGGGCCCTGCTGTCCCGGGCGCTGGACCGGACCGAGCAGATGGTGGCCGGAGCGTCGTCCGACAGGGCCGCGGGGCCGACCGTCGAGCCCATCGGCCTGACCGTCTCCGACCTGACCGGGGGCTCCTTGGCCGCGCACTTCGCCCTGGCCAACGCCCGGGTGCGCACGCTTCCCGGTCCGCCCGACGGTGTCGACGCCTCACCCGTGCCGGTGTGGCGGCGCGACCGGCGCGCCGTGCTGGCCGCCCGCTTCCTGGCCTCGGACGAGGCCGCGGAACTCTCCGACTCCTACGCGGCGAGCCGCTGCGCCGACCACATCATCGCGCACGGCTGCGACGTGGACAGCGGTCGGCCGATGCGGGTCAGCCCGCGCAAGGTGGAGTCCTTCCTGCTGCACTGGCTACCCGGGCGCGTGGTGCTGCTGCGCGAGGAACAGGAGGCCATGCCGCACGTACTGGCCGCGTGGGTGCGCTGGGCCGGTGCCCAGGGCGGGCTGCCGGACGTGGCGGTGGGCGCGACGCTGGACACGGTGTGGGAGTCGACCGCGGAGTTCGCCCGGGTCTACCGCGACCCCGCGCGCCCGCTCGGGCTGCGCCAGGAGGCGGTGCGCCGGCTGCTGCCGGACGGGGACTTCGCGTCGCTGGCGCGGCGGATGTTCGCGTTCCCCCTGTTGGCGAGCGAGATGGTGACGTGGGCGCCGGAGGAGTTCGACCCGGACACCGCGCAGGGACGGCGGGCCCTGCTGCGCCTGGACCACTACGGCGAGTACGAGGCGGCCACCCCGCACAGCGGTCGGCACTCCAGCGGCCGGGACCGGTGGTACCGGCCGGTCACCGGCGGCGATCCCGAGCGGGAGCTGCAACTGGACCGCCACGAGCGCCTGGCCCGGCGGCTCTGGCACGGGCGGCCCGCCAATCTGTGGGCCGCGGCACGGCGGATGCTGGACCGGGGCGTGGCCCGCCCCGCCGTACTGGCCGCGTTGGGCGAGGTCCTGGACTCGGCGTCCTCCGAGAGCGACCTGCGCCGCCGGCTGGACTCCTTGTAGGACCGCCGGACCGCCGGTGCCCCCCGGGGTCCGGTCGCGGGCCCCGGGCGGTCCGCGCTACCGGAGCATGCGCTCCCGGAGCAGCTCCACCGTGCCCCCGGCCAGTTCGAGGCCGTCGACGACGTAGTTGTCGAAGGAGCCGTACACCTCGTCGATGTGGCCGAACGCGGTGTCCAGGTACTCGGCCCGGACCCGGGTCATCGGCACGACCTCCTCCCAGGGGAGGCCGCTGTTCTCGGACAGCAGCCGCATCCACTTGTCGGTGTTGGCCTGCCGCTCGTTGCTGGCCAGGTAGTCGGTCACCACGGTCTCCCGGTCCACCCCCAGCAGGCCGAGCAGCAGGGCGGCGCCCCAGCCGGTGCGGTCCTTGCCCGCGCTGCAGTGGAAGACCAGGGCGGTCGGGCCCTTGGCGGCCCGCTCGACCAGGTCGCGGTAGCCGGTGAGCGCCTCGGCGTCGGTGACCAGCTCGCGGTAGACACCGTGCATGAAGCGCTCGGCGGCGCCGTCGGCGAACATGCGCCGGGCGACCTCGGGGTCGGCGAGCGCGGCGGAGAAGTTGGCGCCCGCCGCCTCCGGGTTCTGCACGGACACGGCGGCGTACGCGGCGCCCTCCGGCGTGATGTCGGGCAGGTTCTCCCGCTCGTGGAGGGTGCGCAGGTCCACCAGCTGCCGGATACCCAGGCCGTTGTAGACCTCCACCTCCTCCTCGGAGATCGAGTGGAGGGCGTCGGACCTGTACAGCAGGCCGTGGCGGACCGTGCGTCCTGTGGCGGTGCGGAGCCCGCCCAGATCGCGGAAGTTGGGGGCACTGGAGAGGATGAAACCGTCATTCGTCACGCTCGCGACGATACCCACCCAACCGGTGCCCCGTCAGCCCACGTCCGACCTCTCGGGGAAGGCGGTCAGTGCCCGCCGCGCATGGCGGTGATCTCCTCGCCCGCCTCCTTGACGTCCTTGGCGGTGTCCACGCCGCGCCAGAACCCGTCGATCCTGTACGCGGTCAGACGCCCCTTCTCGGCCAGGTCGGGGAAGGTGGAGGACTCGTGGTCCCCCTTGGCGGGCAGCAGGGGGGTGATGCCCGGCTCGAACAGGTACACCCCGGCGTTGATCCACACCGGCAGCAGCGGACTCTGGGTGAACCCCTCGATCCGGTCCTGGTCGTCCACGTCCACGATGCCCCAGGTCGTGCGGAACTGGGCGAGGGCGAGGGTGGCCAGGCCGTCCTTCGCGCGGTGGTGTGCGGCCAGCTCGTCCAGGGGGAACCAGGTGAGGACGTCGCCGTTGAGCGCGAAGTAGGGGGCGGCCTGGTCGCGCAGGCCGGTCGCGGCGTAGCGCAGGGCACCGCCGCGCCCCAGCGGCTCGTCCTCGACCAGGAGCGACACCTCGGGCCCGCCCTCACGGGCCGCGAGGTGCTCGCGCAGGACCTCGGCCTTGTAGCCGCAGGACACCACGACCTGCTCGACCCCGTGGCCGGCCAGCCACTCCAGCTGGTAGTCGATGATGGGCCGTCCGGCCACCTCCACCATCGCCTTGGGGCGGGTGTCGGTGTAGGGCCGCAACCGGGTGGCCTGCCCACCGGCGAGGATGAGCGCCTGGGTGACGGGGGACGTGGATGATGAGGGTGCAGCGGTCATGCGTCGGACACTAGCACCACGCCCGTCAGGGGATCCTGGGCGTCCCGGGCCGGTCCGCAGGCCCCTCCCGCCCCCGCGTATCCAACCTCTCAGGTCAGTGCGCCCAGGGCGTGTTCCGTGGATGCTTTCGGTTGACTCGGCGCTTGCGCCGATCGACGCGAGCGGCTGCCAGGCCATCTCTCGCAAGACGAGTAGCGCAGGTCAGCCCGGGTTCGGCTGTCCAAGCGCAGTCGGCGCGGCGAGAGGCAGCCTGGGGGGACGCGAGCCCGCAATGATCCGCGGAACACGGCCTAGGACTGCTGGGTGGCCTCGGCGTAGGCCTTGCGAACGTCCGCGCTCGTGACGAGGGTGAGCTCGGCGGCCGTGGCGTCCTCCCCCATCTCCTGAGAGACCCGAAGGTCCCGGTGGGAGCACGCCTTCTCGAACAGGGAGCGCGCGAAGCGCCCGTTGCCCAGGTCGTCGATCCACCCGGCCACGCACACGTGCCCGAAGATGCTCCGCAGGTCCTCGCGGGCGGTGTCGTCGAACGTGTCCCCGGTACGGGCGGCCACCGCCTCGGCGATCGCGGTGAGCTCGTCCGCGCTGTAGGAGGGGAAGCGCACCCGTACGTTGAACCTGGACGACAGCCCGGCGTTGGAGGCCAGGAAGCGCTCCATCTCGGCCGGATACCCGGCGAGCACCACCACGAGCCTGGAGCGGTCGTCCTCGGCGCGCTTGAGCAGGGTCTGGACGGCTTCGGCCCCGAAGGCGTCCCCGCCGCTGTAGCCGGGATTGACCAGGGAGTACGCCTCGTCCACGAACAGCACTCCGCCCAGGGCCCGGTCCACGAGCCGGTTGGTCTTGACGGCCGTCGCCCCCAGGTGCTCCCCGACCAGGTCGGCGCGCTGGGCCTCGACCACGTCGGCACGGCCGAGCAGGCCGAGGGCGGAGAACACGCGGCCGAGTACCCGGGCGACCGTGGTCTTGCCGGTGCCGGGCGGCCCCGAGAACACGAAGTGCCGCATGGGCGCCTGGTTGAGCAGACCCTGCTCCTCGCGGAGCTTGGCCACGCGCAGCTGGGCCACGATGGAGCGGACCTGCTGCTTGACCGGTTCCAGCCCGATCATGGCGTCCAGTTCGGCCAGGGCCTCCTCGATGCCCGGCGCCGTGCCGAACCCCGGCAGGCGGGAGGTCAGCTCGGCGTGGGCGGCCTCGACGTCGACGGCCCGGACCGTGATGAGGTCCTCCGCCTCGGGGCGCGGCGCGGGCGTGCCGTCGGCCACCCCGGTGGTGACCACGCGTACGTCCCTGGCCTGGGCCGCCTTCTCGACCACCGAGCGGGCGAAGCGGCCGTTTCCGAGGTCGTCGACGACCTCGCGCTGGACCACCTGGTCGAATCTGCGCCGCAGAGCGCGTGCCGCGTCGGCTTCGAGCGTGTCGCCCCGCTGGTGGACGAGGGACTCGGCGATGCGGAAGAGCTCGTCGGAGGAGTAGCTGGGAAAGGTGATCCGGGTGGCGAAGCGGGAGGCCAGGCCGGGGTTGGAGGCCAGGAAGGCATCCATCTCCTTCTCGTAGCCGGCGAGGACGACGACGAGCTGGTCGCGGTCGTCCTCCGCGCGCTTGAGCAGGGTCTGCACCGCCTCGTTCCCGAACCGGTCGGACTGGCCGTCACCCTCGTTGACCAGGGAGTAGGCCTCGTCGATGAACAGGACGCCGCCGAGGGCCCGGTCGATGAGCTCGTTGGTCTTGATCGCGGTGGCGCCCAGGTACTCCCCCACCAGGTCGGCGCGCTGGGCCTCGACCACCCGGGAGGTGGGCAGCAGTCCGAAGGAGTGGAAGATCGTGGCCAGGGTGCGGGCGACGCTGGTCTTGCCCGTGCCGGGCGGCCCGGAGAAGACCAGGTGGCGCAGCGGGCGTTCGACGGGAAACCCGGCGTCGGCACGCAGCCGGGCGGCCTCGATGGAGGCCGCGATGCCGCGGACCTGCTGTTTGACCGGGTCGAGACCGATCATGTCCTCCAGCTCGGCCAGGGCCTGGTCGACGGGGACCGGCTCGTCGTCGGGGGCCTCGCCCCCGTTCGGACGGGCGGTGCCGGGGCCGGTGTCGGAGCGGCCGCGCAGGGGCTGGGGGCGGCCCCTGCGGCCCGCACCCTCACCCCCGGAGGCCCGGTCGGACCTGTTCGTACGGCCGGACCGGGACACGGGCACGGACGAGGCGTTCTCACGCCGGTTGGCCTCGCTCTCCCTGGTGATCTGGCGGGACGCGGAGAGGCGCCACAGCAGGCACGCGCCGGCGGCGGCGTACAGCGCGACGATGCCCCAGGAGGCGGAGAAGGGCTCGATGACCATCCCCGCCAGGGCCACCGAGAACCCGGCGACCAGCCCGGCGGTGAGGGAGAGCACGGCGGTGTGCCAGGCGGGGAACTCCCTGGCCCGTCCGGCGGCGAGCACGACGAGCAGTGGCAGCGGAAGGACCAGCAGGGTGACGGGTTCACCGGTGAGGGGGATCTGGAACAGGGGGACGGCCACCGCCAGCCACACGACGCACACGACGACGGTGAGGAAGGCGTCGAGGGAGCGCATGAGCGCGGCGAACGCCATCATCACGACGAGGGCCGCGCTGGCCGCTCCCAGGATGGGGGCGCCGGCGACCAGGGCCGTGACGGCGACGGCCGTGACCAGGGCCAGCGCGGCCACGAGCCGCCTGATCGGGGGGATGCCGTGGTAGAGCGCGCGCAGGCGGTCGAGTCCCGAGGCGCGTCCCGGCTCCGCGGCGGCGGCGGAGCGCATCTCGCGCGTCATCCATGCACCTTCCTGCGTGGGGGTCCGTGGGCGGTCGGCTCTCCTGGCGGTGGAGGGTAGGGCCGGTCGGAGTCGGAGGGCCGACGTCCACAGCCAAAGCCTTGCCCCAAGTGGAGCGGATGTCCAGTGCGGTGCGGCGTGTCGTGTGCGGCGGGCCGGGCCCGCAGGCCCTCGCCGCAGGGTCGTTCTGCCCGGTCGGACGGTCTCAGAGGAGGGGGATCTGTCCCCCCGGGGCGGGCCGGATCCGGCGCAGGTGCCTCCAGCGCGGCAGGTCGTCCAGGTAGGCCCAGCTCATGCGGTGGTGCGGCGTCGGCCCGGACTCGGCGAGCATGGCCCGGTGCACCGGCGAGGGGTACCCGGCGGCCCGTTCGAACCCGTACCCGGGGTGGTCGGCGGCGAGGTCCGCCATCAGGGCGTCGCGGTGGACCTTGGCCAGGATCGCGGCGGCGGCGACACTGACGCAGGTGAGGTCGCCCTTGACCTGGGTGCGGACCCGCCAGGGGCGGCCGATGAAGTCGTGCCTTCCGTCGAGGACGACGGCGTCGGGACGGGGGGCGAGGGCGTCCAGCGCGCGGCGGGAGGCCCGGTGCAGGGCCTCGGTCATGCCGACCTCGTCGATCTCCTCGGGCGCGGACCAGCCGAACGCGTGGTCGGCGACCCAGGGCCTGAGCTGCTCGGCGAGTTCCGTGCGGCGCTTGGGGGTGAGGCGTTTGGAATCGGTCAGCCCCGCGGGCGGTTCTCCCCCACCCGGCACGGCGGCGCAGACGAGGAGGGGCCCGGCCCAGGCGCCCCGGCCCACCTCGTCGACCCCGGCGACCACCCGCGCCCCGAGGGAGCGGAGCTCGTTCTCGACCTCGAAGGTCGGGGCGGCAGGCGGCGTGGCTGTCCTGGAAGTCGTCGGCACCCTCCCACCCTAGGACGGGACGGACTCCTCTCGCACCCGTTCCCGGGAGGGAGGGGACAGCCGCAGGGCGGCGACGAGCACGGCCGCGGTGGTCAGTGAGGCGAGCACGAGGAGCACGGGTTGTCCGAGGACGGCCAGGAGCGTGCTTCCCGCGGCGAAGCCGAGGTTCTGGGCGGCGAAGGCCCACGAGAGGTATCCCGCCCGCTGGGCCTCCGGGACGGCGACGTCGATCATGTGCGAGCGCAGTCCGAGGAGGGCGGCCACGGGGAGCCCGCTCAGGGTGAGGGCGAGGACGGCCACGGGGAGGGAGGGCCCGGAGGCCAGCAGCAGGCAGCCCGCGACCAGCAGGGCCGCCGAGGCCGAGGCCCAGGCCGCCTCGCGGCGTCCGGGGGTGCGCGCGGCGTCGAGGTAGCCTCCGGCGACACTCGCGGCCGACAGGACGAGGAAGACGGTCCAGGCCGTGCCCGCGTCGAACCCGTAGGAGACGACGAGGGCGGTGGCCCCCACCTCGACCGCGGCGAAGTACAGGCCGATCGCGGCGCCGAAGAGGATCCAGGACACGGCGGCGGTGTTCCAGCGCAACCGGTGCTTGCCGGTGCGGGCTGGTCGCGGGTTCGCGTACTCCGGGGAGGGGGCGGCGGGAACCGTGGAGGTCCCCGTCTCCCCGGCCGTTCCGTCCCCGTGGCCCGCAGCGGTTCCCGTGGGGACAGGGGCTGCGCTGTCCGGCAGCCCCGCGAAGGGGAGGACGGCGACGGCCACCAGGCTGATCACGGCCACTGCGGCGATCGGCCCCAGGGGGTGCGTGGGCGCGGCGGCGGCGACCGCGAGCGGCGCGAGGAAGATCAGCAGGTCCATGAACGTCACGTCGACGGTGGAGGCGGACCGCGCTGCTCCCTCCGGCACGGTACGCGGCAGCTGGGAGCGGATGACTCCCCCGGACCCGGCGATCGCGGTACCCGCCAGGGCGGCACACGCGTGCCAGGACCACTCCGGCTGCCCCGTGCCGACGGCGGCCCAGACCGCGAGCCAGAGCAGCCCGTGGGCGGCCATCTGGGTGCCGAGGACCCGCCGGGCGGGCCAACGGCCGACGACGCGGGCGGCGAAGGGGGTCGCGGCCAGGGTGCCGAGCACGTGGCAGGTGGTCATCAGCGCGCCGGTGTCGATCCGGCCGGTCAGGAGCAGGCTGGTGGTGGTCGCGGCGACGGCGATCATGAGCGCCGGTGCCCGGCACAGTGCGGCGACGAGGGAGTAGGACCAGAAAGCTCGGGAGGTGAGGGTGGCCCTGAGGGGGGAATCCATGAAGCAACCGTAACGCAAGACAACGACAATCTAGCGTTACATGGGAGGATCCACCCATGACCTCGGAACCCTCCGCGGAAGGCCTTCTCCGCGCCGTGCTCGACCTCGTGGCCACCCGACCGCTCGGCCCCTGGCCCGAGGAGCTGCACTCGCTCGACCGGCTCGGCCCGCTCGCCCCCGCACCCGGGTCCGGCTCCCCGAGCGACCTCGACGACGTGCGCGGCCTCCGCGACCGCCTCGCACCGCTCGTCCTGGACCCGGACCCGGGGTCGGCCCCCGCCGCACTGTCGGCGCTCGCCCGGGAGTTCGCGCTCGCCCCGGTGGTCGACGCCCTGGGCGGCCCCGTCCGGCACGAGAGCCCCGACCCGCGCACCGTCGCGCGCGTCGCCGAGGTCCTCGTCCCCGGGCTCATGCACGCCTGGGCGGCCGGGCTCCTGTCCCGCGTCCACGCGTGCGGGGCCGACAACTGCGAGACGCCCTTCATGGACACCTCCCACCGCGCGAACCGGCACTACTGCTCCGACCGGTGCTCGACCCGGATGCGCGTGCGCAGGCACAGAGCGCGGGCGCCACAAATTTGAGGGGGCGTGCGGAGGACGCCGGCGCGGGCCGGGAACGCGCATCCGGCGTTCTTTGTGCGACTCGCCGTAGGTCACAACGAGTCATGAGTGATTACTTTCGGTAGTTTCCGCTTGTGAGGACTGCCGTACCGGGTCGCCCGGGAGGAATGGACATGCAGCGCGCCAAGCCGTATCCCCGGCCGCGGATTCCCCGGGGGCGCCTGTACGACGTCGTCGCCACCCTCACCCGGGTGGGCGTGGGAGGCATGTTCGCCGAGTACGGCCTCGCACTGCGCGGGCGGGAGGAGGCGGTGGCCGAACACCTGTCCGCGTCCGGAATGCCCGGAGCGACCTTCGGCGCGCAGATCATCCCCGCCCTGCTCGTCTCCCTCTCACTCGCCTTCGCCGTGGGTCTGCTCACATGGCTCACGGGTCCGATGCTCTCCGGGGCGGCCGTGCTGGGCGCCCTCACAGCGGGCTCCCCGGACCTGGCCCCGTTCTCCTCATGGGCGGCGACTGCACTGGTCACAGCGGTGTGCCTGCTGATGGCGGTCAGCTCGGGCCGGTGGTCCTGGGACTACATCGTCCTGGCCCCGGAGATGTTCGAGAGGCCCCGGACCCCGGACCGTAAACCCCCGGTGACACCGAGGAAAACCACCACCGATTCCCCTCGCCGCCCCGAACACGCGCCGCCACTGCTCTATCCTGTGGGACAGGCCGCGTTACGACGGCCGTATCGCCTCTGACGCGGCTCGCTCGGCCCTTCTCCATCGTGCCTCCGGCCCGCGTCTCCACACGGATTCGGTGGGGGGAACGCCATGTCCGCCGCAGCTCCCGGCCCGGCCCCTGACGGGTCCGTGGCCAAACTGATCGAGATCGCCGGGAAGCCGACACTCGGTCAGCGCATGATCAGCTGGGCCTCGCGCCCACCCGGTCGGCTCTACATCCCCGCCTGCGGGGTGGTCGGCCTCGTTCTGCTGTTCGAGGACAGCGTCCCGGCCGGCCACCTGCCCACGTTCCTCGTCGGCCTGGTCGGCGGACTCCTCCTCGCGGGGATGGGCGCCCTGCGCCTGGGGATCGCCCTGGCCGTGGCCCGGCCGATGATCCGGCACTACTGGCTGCGCTGGATCTCCGCGCCCCTGATCGCCGCCGCGGCCATCGGGGTGTCCGCGGTCGACCTCCC
This sequence comes from Nocardiopsis sp. NPDC058631, assembly GCF_042716955.1. NCBI lineage: Bacteria > Bacillati > Actinomycetota > Actinomycetes > Streptosporangiales > Nocardiopsidaceae > Nocardiopsis > Nocardiopsis sp. NPDC058631. The sequence goes on from NZ_JBHXQY010000001.1 coordinate 168,325, forward strand.
GCTGCAGGCCCGGGTGCAGGCGTCCTCGGAGGACCTGCTCGCGCTCCGGCAGGAGGCCGAGGACCCCACCACCATCCCGCTCAACGGCCGGCAGGTGGGCCTGTACTCGCTGCGCAGCATCTCGGTGACCGAGGACGTCACGCACTTCACGGTCGAGGGCGCGGGGCTCTTCGGCCCCTCCGGCCTGGCCTACAGCACGGGTGCGGTTCCCGAGGGGGTCTTCGTCCCCGGGCAGGGATCGAAGATCTACGAGCACATCTCCGACGACTGGTACGTGTGGGTCGACCACTGACCCGCTCACCCCTCCCACGGCGCCCCGGCGCCCCCGGCGCCCGGGGGACCGGGGCGCCGTCGTCCGCACCCCGGGGTTGCGCGGGTTCGCCGGGCGGTCGCACCTTCTTACCCTGTTCTTTGCCGTCCGCTGTCCCGTTCCAACACGGCTCTCACTTTCGGCCTGTACACAGGGAGGCGCCCCCCGGGAGGAGCCCGTCTCCTCCCCCGGCAGCGTTGCCAACCCTGAGGAGATGCTTCATGCGCGAGTTCGCGCTCACCCTTCACGTGCGCATCCACGAGTCGATCACCGCGCTGCGCAGGGCCCACGCGAGAGGCGACGACGACCTGGCCAGAGCCCAGGCCGGCGAGATCCAGGACCTGGTGGATATCGCGGCCCGGCACGGGATCGACCTCGGGGCAGGCTACTCCGCGCTCACCCTCGCGGGCTGAGCCCGAACGTCCGCGACCCCGGGCGGTCCGCGGACACCGCGCAGGGGGAGGACCCGCGACCTGGTCCCGGTCGCGGGTCCTCCCCCTGTCGTACACCCGGCGGTCGGGCCCGTTCCCCCGGCCCCGGACGACCGCCCGCCGGCCCGGAAACCTCCCGGGAACGGTCTCGGGCGTGGTCCGTGGATGCTCTCGGTTGACTCGGCGCTTGCGCCGATCGACGCGAGCGGCTGCCAGGCCATCTCTCACAGGACGAGTAGCGCAGGTCAGCCCGGGTTCGGCTGTCCAAGCGCAGTCGGCGCGGCGAGAGGCAGCCTGGGTGACGCGAGCCCGTAATGATCCGCGGAACACGGCCTAGCGGCGGCGTCCCTGCCCGCCGTACCCCTCTCCGTTCTCGAACTGCTGACGCATCGCGCCCTCCTGCTGCCTCTGGTACTCGTCCGCCATCTGCTGCTGGCGCTCCGAGGCGGCGGCGACCGCACCCTGGGCGGAGTCCATGGCGTCGCGAACGCCCGGCGACGAGCCCAGAGTGGCGCGTGCCGATCCGCCGCCGTTGAGCATCTGGGGCAGCAGCTGCGCGGTGATGAGGGTCGACAGCGCCGAGTTGTCCCCGGACCCCGCCTCGGTCTGCACCACGACAGGGCGCGGAGCCCGTTCGGCCAGGACCGCACCGACGTCCAGGCGTCGCCGGGCCAGCTCGTACTCGAGCACGGCCCGGTTGTCCCGGTAGGCGGTCGCCAGGCGCTGCTGCGCCTTGGCCTCGTTCTCCGCGGCGACCAGGTCGGCCCGTCCCCGCGTCTCGATCTCGTAGCGCACCCGCTGCGCCTCGGTCACCTGCTCCTCCAGCATCTGCGCCACGTCCTTGCGCGCCTTGTTGAGGGAGGCGTTGACCTCGACGATCTTCGCGTCACGGGTCTTCTTGGACCGCTCGATGTCCATGAGCAGGGTGTCGATGCGGCGCTTGCGCGTCAGTTCCCACTCCTGCTCGTAGGCCACCAGCTCCTTGGCGACCCGCTCACGCGTGGCCAGGTGCTGCTGGTACTGGTTGGGAAGCTGCACGTCGGGGATGTTGCAGCCGGTGATCCGCACCCCGTACTTCTCGAGCTGACCGTTGAGGAGGCGGCGCATGTCCTCGACGTTGGAGCCGCGCAGGTCGTAGGCGGACTCGGTGTTCACCTGGCGGCTGCGCTGGCGGATGGCGTCCTGCACGGCACTGGACAGCACCAGGTCGAAGTTGCTGGCGCCGATGATCGTCACGAACCGGATCGGGTCGGTGATCTGGAACTTGAGGAAGAACTCGATCGACTTCAGCGGCACGTTCTCGCGGGTGGGGCAGGCCAGGACCGGGGCGGTGTACGGGATCTCGGTGCGGGTGTCCACCACGAAGTCGACACGGGACCACGGGTGCCACAGGTAGTGGCGCCCCGGGCCGATCGGGCGCACGATCGCGCCGTACCTGGTGAGGATGCCGTGGGTGCCCTCCTCGATCTCGATGATCGAGCCGCGCCACCACCACAGTCCGGCCACGACGATGCTGAGCACGCCGACGATCAGCGTCGGAATGGCGAGGACGGTGTAGGCGATCTCGGCCCCGATCCCTCCGAGGAGGGCGTTGAGGGTCATCATCAACGCCGCGCACAGGGCGAAGAGGCCGAACCAGACCAGGACCATCCAGCGCAGGCCGCGGTTGTCGCGCGGGATGACGACGGGGACGATCGCGCCCTTGTCGCCGCCGCGCAGCAGGCCTGCCAGGTCGCTCCAGGAGGCGAGGGACTCCTTGATGCTGGAGCCGCCACCGACGTTCACGGGCTCACTCATCTACTGACCTCCCTGGTCCGGACCGAAAGCCTGCGGGCCGCGCTGCGACCACGGGGGCAGGGGCGGGTCCTCGGGGTTGTGACGGGGGCTGTCCACGGGCGCCGCGGCGTCGGACGGCGCCGGGGCCGCGTCCGCGCCGGCGGGGTCCTGCGGTTGCTGGGGCGCCTCGGCGAGACGCTCGTCGATGGCCTGCTCCGAGACGGACTGGCGGATCTCCTCCACCAGGTCCTCTCCCGGGTCCTCCCCGGCCGGCTCGCTCCGGGTGCCGCTCTCCTGCGCGATGAGCGAGTCGATCTCCCGCTGGCGCTCGCCGATGCGGCCGCGGATCTCGCCGAGCCGGGAGCGGAGGGCCTCCATGTCCTCCTGGGAGAACAGGGCGGCGTCGGCCTGCCCGATGATCCCCTGCGCGATACGCAGGTAGTCGACGCTGGCCGCGTCGCCGGAGCCGATCCGCAGGACCTGCGGAAGGCTGTCGGCGACGGACTCCAGCTTGTCCAGGAGGCTCTCCCGGAAGCGGTAGTTGAGGATCTCGGGGGCCTCGGCCGCACTGACCGCGCGGATGTCCAGCGCCTGCGCCTGCAACAGGGCGGCGTTGGCGTTGGCCTCGGACTCGGCCTCGACGAAGCGCTGCCGGGCGGTGGACCGCGCCCTGTTGGTCTCGCGCTCCAGGGCGGTGTCCATCTGCGCCTGGTACTGCGCGATGTCCGCCTGGATCGCGGAGAGGGTCTCGTTGAGGGTCGCCAGCTCCTTGTTCAGGTCACCCTCGTTCTGCTCCTTGCGCAGCTGGAGCTCGTACTCGAAGGTGTAGGCGTCCTTGGCGACGCGGACCATCTCCGGCGCCGCCAGGTCCATCCGGTACTCCTGGTTGGAGGGCTCGGCGTGGGTGATGTTGGCGCTGGTCAGCTCGACGATCCCGCTGAACTGCCGGTTGAGCTGGTCCACGAGGCTCTGCGTGTTGTCGCCGACCATGTCGTAGATCGCCGAGGCCTCCTGCTCGTAGACGAGGCTGCGGGTGGTCTCGCTGATCGCGTTGTTGAGCTTCTCCTGGAAGCCGTTCACGCCGCCCAGCGTGTAGACGAAGTCGGTGGCGTTCTTGATTTTGAACTGCACGAACAGGTCGATGGACGCCTGTACTCCGCTCTTGGTGGGAGCCGAGCGGATCGGGGCGTTGAACGGGTACTCGCGGGTGGTGTTGACGATGTAGGAGACGCGCTTCCAGGGGTTGAGGAGCGTGACCCGGCCGGGCTGGTAGATGTTCTCCATCTTGCCGAACCGGGTGACGATCGCCTCGCAGCCCTCCGGGACCATCACCATGCCCTGGCGCCACCACATGAACACGGCGATCGCGAGGGTGATGATCCAGTAGTGGAGGCCGAAGAACGGGTTGATCAGCGGGTTGCCGCCCGCGATGGTCTGCGGCAGGAGAACGGTGACGGCGCCGAAGAGGCCCAGGACGGCGAGCACGATCGCGGGGAGCATCGTCAGGAAGGTGCGGCCCTTGGGGATCACCATCGTGCAGATGACGTGGGTCGGGCCGCTGCGGCCGCGCTCGTAGTAGCTGCGGTTGAGGGCCTCGCCCGCGTTGTTGAGCGAGGTGCTCTTCTGCTCGATCCGGGTACCGACGGAGTCGCCCTGTTCACGGGCGGCGACGAAGTCACGGGGATCGAGGCCACTGCCCTCGGTGGCCTGGGAGGAAGCCTGGTGGAGCGCGTCGGACACCGCCTGGCGCGGGTCGCCCCCTTGGGCGACGGCACCGGCGGCGCCGCGCACGGTCTGCGCGAACGACATAGGCGGGGACTCCTTGGTCGGAGGTGGGGAACTATCCGCTTCGACGCCGCGTACCCCGGCCCGGTTCCAGGTCGGGACCGGTTCCGTACACTGAGGCGCGTTAGGGGACGACCTCAACCTTGTCACGAGCCGCGCCCGAAACCCAGGTGGGGAGTCCGAAGTGTGATGGTCGGCCACTCCTGTGGCATCCCCGGCCACCCGGGTCCCCTCCCCGCGTACGCGCGCCGCGTGGCGCGTTTGCCGGGGCGCGGATAACGTCGGTCCCGCACACACCGCGCCGGCTCCGACCGGGACGAGGAAAGGAAGCACGATGCCTGCGGTACCCAGCGCCGTCCTCACCACCGCGGGCCTGGTCGGCGGCTACTCGGTGGCCCGCACCACGGGCAACCGCCCGCTGGGCGGGGTGGTGCTGGCAGGTTTCGGCGCCGCCGCGTTCGAGACCTGGCGCCGCCGCTCCGGCGTGGGCACGGCGGTCGCGCTCACCGCGGTGTACGTGGCCGCGTTCGGTCTGTCGCATCCACTGGCCAGGAAGGTCGGCTCGTGGCCCGCGGTGCTCGGAGTGACGGCGGCGACCGCCGCGGTCGCCGTCGCCGCGGGGGACCGCGACCGGGACCGAACCGGCCCCTGAGCGGGAACCGGCCGGCTCCGTCGAACGTCAGCCTCCGTGGATGTACGCCTCCAGTTGGGCCCGGTCCTCCTCCAGCACCCGGAGGCGGCTCTTGACCACGTCGCCGATGCTCACGATGCCCACCAGCCTGCCATCGGTCAGGACGGGGACGTGGCGGAAACGGCGCAGGGTCATGACCTCGCCGACGGCCTCCACCGCGTCCTCGGTGGCGCAGGTGTGGACGTTCGCGGTCATGATGTCGGCGACGGGCGCGGTGAGCAGGTCCGGCCCGCGCCGTTCCAGGCCCCGCACGACGTCGCGTTCGGAGACGATACCGATGAGGGTGTCGTCGACGGCCACGGCGGCGGCACCGATGTTGTGACGGGAGAGTTCGGTGAGCAGGGCGGCGACGGTCGTCTCCGGTGCCACGCTCACCACCTCCGAACCCTTGGTCCGGAGGATCGCGGCAATCAGCATGGGACCACCTTCCGCTGATCCGGCGCTCGGTGACGAAGGGCTACCCGGTCCGCTCCCCCGCCAACCCCCCGAGGGGGGCGCCGGGGGCGGCGATCCCCGCCCGCGCGGGCGGAGCCGCCCCGCCGGGGCCGTCGGACGGCAGGTCTCGGGACGCCGCCGGGGGCGGAGGCCGTGTGGTCTCCGCCCCCGGGGGCTGTCCGCGGCCCGGTGTCCGGGTCGTCGGAGGATCAGCTGCAACCGCTGGTGGAGCCGCAGCCCTCACAGGCGTAGCAGCTGCCGGACGGCCGCATCCTGGTGCCGCAGGTGAGGCACAGCGGCGCGTCGGCGACGAACCCCTGGCCTGCCAGCAGATCCGCGGTGGAGTGCGCCTCGGCGGGCGCGGCCGGGGGCGCCTGCGGGGCGGGCGCGGCCGGGACGGCGGGCGCCTCCGCCTCGTGGGTTGCGGCGGACTGGGCGTAGGACTCCACCTGGGCGGCGACCTGGGCGGGGTCCTCGCCCGCGACCTGGGCCTGGCGCTCGGCGGCCGACAGCACCCCCAGGGCAGCGCGCTCCTCGTAGGGCAGGTGGTCCAGGGCCAGGCGGCGGAAGATGTAGTCCACCACCGACTGGGCCATCCGGATGTCCGGGTCGTCGGTCATGCCCGCCGGGTCGAACCGCATGTTCGTGAACTTGTCCACGTAGGTCTCCAACGGGACCCCGTACTGGAGGGCGATGGAGATCGCGATGGAGAACGCGTCCATGACCCCGGCCAGGGTCGAACCCTGCTTGCCGAGCTTCATGAACACCTCGCCCAGGCCGTCGTCCGGGTAGGAGCCCGCGGTGATGTAGCCCTCGGCACCGCCCACGGAGAACGACGTGGTCTCGCTGGGCCGCTTCTTGGGCAGGCGGCGGCGGACGGGGCGGGGGACCTCGACGGTCCGCGCCTCGGGCTCCGCCTCCTTCTTGTCCTGCGACCCGCCCGTGGACAGCGGCTGGCCGACCTTGCAGTTGTCGCGGTAGACGGCGAGCGCCTTCAGTCCGAGCTTCCATCCCTGGTAGTAGATGTGCTCGAAGTCCTCGACCGTGGCCTCCTCCGGCACGTTCACCGTCTTGGAGATCGCACCGGACAGGAAGGGCTGCACTGCGGCCATCATCCGTACGTGGCCCATGGGCTTGATGTAGCGGCGGCCCATCGCGCAGTCGAACACCGCGTAGTGCTCGGGCCGCAGGGTGGGCGCGTCCACGACGTGGCCGTTGGCGGCGACGTACTCGACGATCGCCTCGGCCTGCTCGTCCTGGTAGCCCAGGTTCGCGAGCGCGCGCGGGATGCCCTGGTTGACGATCTGCATCGACCCGCCGCCGACCAGCTTCTTGAACTTGACCAGCGAGAAGTCCGGCTCGATGCCGGTGGTGTCGCAGTCCATCATGAAGCCGATGGTTCCGGTGGGCGCGAGCAGGCTCGCCTGCGCGTTGCGCCAGCCGTTGCGCTCCCCGACCTTGAGGCACTCGGCCCACTCGCGGGTGGCCGCGGTGTGGATCGGCTCCTCCAGGGCGGTGACGGTGCGCAGGTCGTCGTTGGCTGCGGCGTGCTTGCGCATGACCCGCTTGTGCGCGTGCTCGTTGCGCTTGTAGCCGTCGTAGGGACCGACGACCCCGGCGAGTTCGGCGCTGCGGCGGTAGGCGGTGCCGGTCATCAGCGAGGTGACGGCGGCGGCGACGGCGCGGCCGCCCTCGGAGTCGTAGGCGTGGCCGGTGGCCATGAGCAGGGCGCCCAGGTTGGCGTAGCCGATGCCGAGCTGGCGGTAGGCGCGGGTCGTCTCACCGATCTCGTCGGTCGGGAAGTCCGCGAAGGTGATGGAGATGTCCATCGCCGTGATGATCAGCTCGGTGAGCCTGGTGAAGTTCTCGACGTCGAAGGTGTCGTCCTCGCGCAGGAACTTCAGCAGGTTGATCGAGGCCAGGTTGCAGGACGAGTCGTCCAGGGAGAGGTACTCGCTGCACGGGTTGCTCGCGCTGATACGACCGGTTTCGGGGTTGGTGTGCCAGTCCTGGATGGTGCCGTCGTACTGGATGCCGGGATCGGCGCACTCCCACGCGGCCGTGGCCATACGGGTGAACAGGGCCTTGGCGTCCACCGTGGCGACGACCTCGCCGGTGGTACGGGAGGTCAGGCCGAACTCGGAGCCGGTGTCGACCGCGCGCATGAACGCGTCGGAGACCCGGACGGAGTTGTTGGCGTTCTGGTACTGGACGCTGAACATGTCGGCGCCGCCCAGGTCGACGTCGAAGCCGGCGTCGCGCAGGGCACGGATCTTGTGCTCCTCGCGGGACTTGGTCTCGACGAACTCCTCGATGTCGGGGTGGTCGACGTCCAGGACGACCATCTTGGCGGCCCGGCGGGTGGCGCCGCCGGACTTGATGGTCCCGGCGGAGGCGTCGGCCCCCCGCATGAAGGAGACGGGGCCGGAGGCCGTGCCGCCGGAGGACAGCAGTTCCTTGCTGGAGCGGATCCGGGACAGGTTCACACCCGCCCCGGAGCCGCCCTTGAAGATGATCCCCTCTTCCTTGTACCAGTCGAGGATCGACTCCATGGTGTCGTCGACGGAGAGGATGAAACACGCGCTGACCTGCTGCGCCGAGGACGTTCCGACGTTGAACCACACCGGCGAGTTGAAGCTGAACAGCTGGTTGGCGAGGGCGTACTTGAGCTCGTGGTCGAAGATCTCCGCGTCCTCGCCGCCGGCGAAGTAGCCGTGCTCGACACCGGTCTCGGTGTAGACGCCGACGACGCGGTCGATGAGCTGCTTGAGGCTCCACTCGCGCTCGGGGGTACCGACGGCGCCGCGGAAGTACTTGCTCGTCACGATCTGGGTGGCGTTCACGGACCAGGACGCGGGGAACTCCACGCCGCGCTGCTCGAAGTTGACCGTGCCGTCGCGCCAGTTGGTCATGACGACGTCGCGGCGCTCCCACTCCAGGGAGTCGTACGGGTGCGTCCCGGGGGTCGTGAAGACCCGCTTGACCTTCAGCCCCTTGCGATTCCCCTTGCCCTTGCGCCCCGTAGGTCCGCTGGCGGTTTCCGTCATGGTGGAGTCCCCCTACCTCATGGGCACGGCCTGCCCAACCGTGCCCGGTGTTCTTGGAATACGGGACGGACAGGTCGGAGGATGTCCCCCGCGGTGTCCGTCCCGCCCCGGCGGCGCCCCGCCCGCGGCCTCCCGGCCGCAGGGGCGCTACCCGGTGGTCGTGCTGCTCTCGGGGAGGGCGGACCCGTCGCGGGCCGTCGCGTCGCCGTCCTCGGACTCGCGGTCGCGCCGCAGGCTGGCGATCTCGGACTCGAAGTCGGCGAGGCTCTCGAAACCGCGGTAGACGCTGGCGAAGTGCAGGTAGGCGACCTCGTCCAGATCCCGCATGGGACCGAGGATGGCCAGTCCGATCTCATGGGCCGGGACCTCGGCGACGCCGCGTCCGCGTATCTCCTCCTCGACCTGCTGGCCGAGCTTGGCGAGGGCGTCCTCGGAGACGGGGCGGCCCTGGCAGGCCCGGCGCACCCCGGCGATGATCTTGGTGCGGCTGAAGGGCTCGGTGACCCCGGAGCGCTTGGCGACCATCAGCAGGACGGTCTCCTGCGTGGTGAAGCGGCGCTCGCACACGGGGCAGGAGCGGCGGCGCCTGATGGCCGCGCCGTCGTCCGTGGACCTGCTGTCGATCACCCTGGTGTCCGGATGACGGCAGAACGGACAGTGCATCCTGGTTTACCTGCTTCCCTCACCACATCGACACCCTGTACCTCTACTAAACCACAACTCCTGGGCAATTCATCCCGCGAGAGCACCAGATGTTGTGGTCGAACCTAGGTGCAGCAAGGGGTGCCCCGCAACCCGGCGACCGGCGTGTCCCGTGCGCGGGCACGCGGTGGCGAAGGTTCGCCGCCGACGGCGGCACGGAGTGGGTTCCAGGGGGGCGCCGGGCCGCCCCGGGGGCGGTCGGCACCGATGACAAGAATAGCGGCGCGGGCCCCCGGCATCCGCTGCCCCGGCGGCCTGTCGTGCCCGAAAGTGCGCCCCACGAGGAGGTTTCGCCCCGATGCCGGGGATTCGGGAGACCAGTCCCACATCCCGCCGGAACCGCCTTCGGAGGACACGTGTTCGCGCATTCCGGGGACAACACCACGTGACCACGTGTACACACGTCAGTAGAGGCCGGAAATTGACCGCGGAAAAACGCGGGACAATGGCCTGACGTCTCGAACGCTTGTTTGATATCACCGTGCGCAACGTCTAATGTTGGCTGTGATTTCCCACTGGTTTCGACACCGCGCGGACCCCAGGTCGGCGCGGTCGCGAACCGGTGGCGGCCAGTCACGCAATCAGGCCCTGACCGAACCGAATGCCGAGGAGGCCCGGCCGTGCCGGAGGAGAATCCCGGAACCACAGATTCCGCCACCGTTCTCACCGCAGTGGGGAACACGGGCGGATCCACACCCGAAGCCCCCAAACTCACCGCGCGACAGCAGAGTGTCCTGAACTGCATCCAGCGGTATGTGCGTGAGCGGGGCTTCCCCCCGTCGATAAGGGAAATCGGAGAAGCGGTCGGCCTCTCCAGCCCCTCCAGCGTGGCCCACCAGCTCAAGGTCCTCCAGCGCAAGGGCTACCTGCACCGCGACCAGAACCGACCCCGGGCCGTGGAACTGCGCTCCCCCGGCCGTTCCTCCGGTCAGACCGTGACCCCCGAGGACATCGACCCCTCGCGCGCGGCCGCCGTTCCGCTGATCGGCCGGATCGCCGCCGGCGGTCCCATCCTCGCCGAGGAGTCGGTGGAGGACGTGCTCGCGCTGCCGCGCCAGCTGGTCGGCGAGGGCCGCCTGTTCATGCTCACCGTCGTCGGCGACTCGATGGTCGACGCCGCCATCACCGACGGCGACCTGGTCGTGGTCCGCCAGCAGCAGGACGCCAACAACGGAGACATCGTGGCGGCCCTGCTGGACGACGAGGCGACCGTCAAGGTGCTGCGCCGCGAGGAGGACGGCCACGTGTGGCTCATGCCCCGCAACGACGCCTACGAGCCGATCAACGGAGACGCCGCCACCGTCCTGGGCAAGGTCGTCGCGGTCATGCGCCGCGTCTGACCCGCTCCCCGCACAGCCTGCCCCGCGCCTCCGGCACCGTCCCCCGACGGACCGGGGGCGCCGTGCTGCGCCCTCCGACCCGGACCGGCCCGCCCCGGGGCCCCTTGCGCGAAAGCGGCCCCGCGCGCGTCCGACAGGGCTGTGGACGACGGGGGTCCGTGCGGTGGGAGCGCTAGGCTGGGAGGGTGCCCACACCACTCTCCTCCCCCGTCGCCAGACCGCGCGCCGCTGTGGCCGGCGGTGTCCTCGCCGTCCTGCTCTCCGCCGCCGCCTGCACTCCGGCCGACGACGGCGGGGCCGAGGCGCCCGGTGTCGCCGGCGTCGAGCGCGAACTGACCTTCGCGGGCGGCGGACACGAGGTGTCCGCTTCCTTCCGCGCTCCGCACGGCGCCTCCGAGCGGGTCCCCGGTGCGCTCATCATCTCCGGCAGCGGCCCGACCGACCGCGACGGCAACGCACCCGCGCGACCCGACGCCGAGACCAACTGGAACCTGTCGCGGGTGCTCGCCGACGCCGGTGTGGCCTCACTGCGCTACGACAAGTTCGGCAGCGGCCCGGACCCCCAGATCGAGGAGGAGACCGGCCCCGGCGGCGTCCGGAGGATCACCCCCGTGGACCCCGAGGTCTTCGACCGGCAGGTCGTGGCGGCCTACGAGGAACTCCTCGCGCAGCCGGAGGTGGACCCCGGGCGCGTGGTGGTCGTCGGGCACAGCGAAGGCGCCCTGTACGCCCTGCGCGCCCACCAGCTCATCGGCTCCGGGCTCCCCTCGCCCGCACTGGTGCTGGCCGCCCCGCCGGGCACCCGCTACCTGGACCTCCTCGACCGACAGGTCACCGAGCAGATCCGCCTGGCCGAGGGTGCGGGCCAGATCGAGGAGGCGGAGGCCGTCCAGATCCTCTCGGACGTGCGGGCCGGGCGGGCCGCGATCAGGGGCGGGCGCGACATCACGTCGCAGGACGGCGACCAGTTCGGCATCTACACCCCCTGGAACGCGGGCTTCCTCTCCTTCATGGACGGCCTGGACCCCGTCGAGCTGGGGCGGGACCTGCCGGAGGGCACACCGGTCCTGGTGCTGTGGGGGGAGGACGACGCCCAGGTCTCCCGTGGGGACGTCGACCGGCTCATGACCGGGTTGGAGGGCGCCGAACGCGTGGACCTGCCCGGCACCGACCACGTCCTCCGGGCCTACGAGGACGAGCCCGGAGCGGCGGTCCTGGACGCGGACAGACCCTTCGCCGAGGGGGTCTCCCCCGCGCTGGAGGAGTTCCTCGGCAACGCCTGGTAGCGTCCCGCCTCCGGGGCCCCGGCCGGTGCGTACCGGCGCCCGACCACGGGTCGGGCGGTCACCGGGCGCATGTCGGCGCGGTCGCGGGGCGTGCGGAGTCGCCGCCCCCTCACTCGGGGACGGACTCCGGGAGCGCCTCGACCACGGCCAGCGCGAGCGCCTCGGCGTCCGCGACGATCCGCTCCTCGTCGGCCGGTTCGGACGCGTCGTAGCCGGCCGCGACGCTGTAGCAGGACTCCAGGTACAGGTTGGAGACCCTGGTCCCCACACAGCCGACCGTGAACGGGTCTCCGCGGGTCCAGCGCACCGCCTCCTCGCCGATCCCGTCCAGTGCGGTGGTCTCGTACTGTTGCGTGGTCGCGCGCATGTTGTCGGCGGAGGTCGTCACCCCGCCCGGGTCGGGCGCGGCCACCAGCACCAGCGTCGCCGTGGCCGGCACGGCGTCTCCGGGGCCCTCCGGGGTCGCCCAGCGGCACTGCCACCCGGACCCGGCCGGGTCCTCCGGGGCGCCGATCGGCTCGTCCAGCTCCAGTTCGTGTCCGGGCACCAGGGCGTCCAGTGTCCCCGTCGCGACCGAGGCGCACTCGGGCGCCGCCTCGTACTCGCCCCTCTCCGGGGAGTCCCGCGTGACGACGTACCAGATCGCACCGGCCGCGAGCACGAGCAGGACCAGCGCGGCCGCGACCACGCCCGCCGTCGCGCAGCCCCTGCTCTGCGGCTGCGCCGAGGACACGACCTCGGGAGGGGGACCGTACGGGGGCCGCTGGGGGTACTGCGCGCTCACAGGGACGCCCCGATCTGTCCGGCGAACTCGGCGGCCAGCTCCGCGGCGTCGTCGGGGTCGACCGGGTCGTCCCCGGCCAGTCCCGCGTAGGACACCCGCACGAGCAGGTTGTCGCTGTGGAAGACGAGTTCGGCGGTACCGGGCACCTGTCCGGGCCACACCCGGCCCTCGCCCCCCGGCAGGGCGACCGCGTCCGTGCGCGCGGGCAGCAGGGCGCTGTGGGCCTCGGCCGCGCGTTCGGCGCCGGTCACCGGTTCCTCCCCCGTGGCGTCGGTGAAGAGAGCGGACACGTCCACCCGCAATGTTCCCCGGTCGTCCCCGTCGGAGGTTCCGGCCGAGTTCCACACGCACACGAGGTTGTCACCGCCCTCCAGGGGGCCCTGCTCCCGGGGGTCCGCGACCGCTCCGGGCATGCGCTCCGCGAGGAGCTCGTCGGTGACGGCGTCGCAACCTGTCGCCGCGGTGTGCACGTCACCGCTCTCGGGCACGGCCGGGTCGTTCCCGGACAGCCACAGCCCGCCGCCGATCGCGACCGCGGACAGCACCGCCGCACCCGCACCGATGACGGCCACACGCACGAGGGGACCCACCCGGCCACCCGCCTCCCTGTCGGTCGCCACGCCAACCGCAAGGGACGGCGCCCGCGTCGAGCGTGCGCCGTCCCGGTACCGGATCAGCCGACGACGATGTTCACCAGCTTCGGCGCGCGCACGATGACCTTGCGGATCTGCTTGTCGCCGATGAAGCCCTGGGCCCGCTCCGAGGCCAGTGCCAGCTTCTCCAGGTCGGCCGGGTCGATGTCGGGCGCCACGGACAGCTTGTCACGGACCTTGCTCTGCACCTGTACGACGCAGGTCACGGACTCCTGCACCAGCAGTGCGGGGTCGGCCTCGGGCCAGTGGCCGAGGGCGACCGTGCCCACGTGCCCCAGCTTCTCCCAGCCCTCCTCCGCCACGTACGGAGCGAAGAGGGAGAGGGCGACGGCCACGAACTCGGCGGCCTCGCGGACCGCCGGGTCTCCCGCGCCGGGTCCGGAGTCGATGGCCTTGCGTGCCGCCGAGACCAGCTCCATGGTGCGGGCGATGGCGACGTTGAACCGCCGGGACTCGACCAGGGTCGTGATCTGGTCGATGGTGTGGTGCGTGACCCTGCGCAGCGCGGTGTCGCCCCCGGCGGGGTCGGTGCCCGGCTCGCTGGCCGCGCCCGCCTCGCTCATCACCCGGTAGGCGCGGTTGAGGAACTTCTGCGCCGCGACGGCGGACACGTCGGCCCAGTCGACGTCCTCCTCCGGCGGGGAGGCGAACAGCATCGTCAGCCGGACGGCGTCCACGCCGTAGGCGTCGATCTCCCTGCCCAGGTCGACGCCGTTGCCCAGGGACTTGGACATCGCCCGGCCCTGGTTGATGACCTGGCCCTGGTTGGTCAGGCGGCGGAACGGCTCGGTGAAGGAGACCATGCCCAGGTCGTACAGGACCTTGGTGAAGAAGCGGGCGTACATCAGGTGGAGCGTCGCGTGCTCCTTGCCGCCGATGTAGTGGTCGACCGGCCCCCACTTGTTGACGGCCTCGGTGTCGAACGGGGCGGTGTCCAGGCGGGGCGAGCAGTAGCGCAGGAAGTACCAGGACGAGTCCACGAAGGTGTCCATGGTGTCGGTGTCGCGCTTGGCGGGGCCTCCACAGGACGGGCAGTCCACGTTCACCCACTCCTCGGCCGAGGCCAGGGGGGAGACCCCCTTGGGCGCCAGCTCGACGCCCTTCAGCTCGGGGAGGGTGACGGGCAGCTGGTCGTCGGGGACCGCCACCTCGCCGCACGCGGGGCAGTGGATGATCGGGATGGGCGTACCCCAGTAGCGCTGACGGGAGAGCAGCCAGTCGCGCAGCCGGTAGTTGATGGTGCCCTCACCGGTGCCGCGCTCGGCGAGCACCCCGATGATGCGCTCGATCGCCTCGGACTTGCCCAGGCCGTCCAGCGGACCGGAGTCACGCAGCGTGCCCTCGCCCGCGGCGGCGGTACCGGTCTCCACCGGGTGGGGCTCGCCGGTCTCCACCACGACCCTGACCGGCAGGTCGAAGGCCAGGGCGAAGTCGAGGTCGCGCTGGTCGTGCGCGGGCACGGCCATGATGGCGCCGTGTCCGTATTCGGCCAGGACGTAGTCCGCGGCCCAGACGGGCATGCGCTCGCCGTTGACCGGGTTGACGGCGTAGCGGCCCAGGAAGACACCGGTCTTGGGGCGCTCGGTGGCCTGGCGTTCGATGTCGGACAGCTTGGCCACGTCGGCGCGGTAGGCGTCGAAGGCCTCCCGCTGCTCGGGGGCGCACAGCTCCTCCGCCAGGTCGGCGTCGGCCGCCACCACGAAGAACGTGGCGCCGTAGAGGGTGTCCGGGCGCGTGGTGAAGACGGTGACCGGCTCGTCGCGGCCCTCGATGCGGAAGTGGACGTCGGCGCCGGTGGAGCGGCCGATCCAGTTGCGCTGGATGGCCAGGATCTCGTCGGGCCAGCGGCCGCCGTCGAGCTGGTCCATGTCGTCCAGCAGGCGCTGGGCGTAGTCGGTGATCTTGAAGTACCACTGGTTGAGGCTGCGGCGGACGATGTCGGATCCGCAGCGCTCGCACCTGCCCTGCACGACCTGCTCGTTGGCGAGCACCGTCTGGTCCTTGGGGCACCAGTTGACCTGGCCGTCCTTGCGGTAGGCCAGCCCGCGCTCGAAGAAGCGCGTGAACAGCCACTGGTTCCAGCGGTAGTACTCGGGGTCGGAGGTGTGCAGGCGGCGCGACCAGTCCACACCGATGCCGTAGCGCCGGAACGAGGTCGCCTGGGTCTCGATGTTGGCGTAGGTCCACTCGGCGGGGTGCGAGTTGTTCTTGATCGCCGCGTTCTCGGCGGGCAGCCCGAAGGAGTCCCAGCCGATGGGGTGCAGGACGTTTTCCCCGCGCTGGAAGCGGTAGCGGCCGATGACGTCGCCGATGGCGTACGCCTCCGCGTGACCCATGTGCAGGTCGCCGGAGGGGTAGGCGAACATGTCGACGACGTAGGTGCGCGGACGGGGGTCCGCCGGGTCCTCGTTGGCCTCGAACGGGAGCTCGGCGGCCCAGCGCGCCTGCCATTTGTCCTGGAGGGCGCGGGCGTCGTAGGTGTCGCCCGTCGTCTGGTCGCCGTCTACCGCTGTCATCGCTGAAGGTTCCTTAGCCGCGTCCGGGTGTGCTTCCCACAGGTTAGCGGTTGGCGGGTCGGGCACAGGACGACTTCGCGTCTGTCGGACCGCGGACGCCGCCTGCCCGTGCCGGGAGGGGGTTGCAGCGCCCCACCGGCGCCGGCGGTGACGGAGCGTGTGCGAAAGATCGGTGAGATTACGGACCCATCGCCTCTCCACACCGACCGTCCGGTTTGTTACTCTGCCGTAAAAGTGGCGCAGAACACGCGATCCGGGTCACACCGGACTCAATTTCGCCTGTCCTGACTTGTCCGGACCAACCGGACTCATCTGCCTGCGGGAGGCCCCCTTGTTCAACCTGTCCGTGCTTCTGGAGGACGGCGCCCGATCGGCCCCCGAGAAGGAGTGCCTGGTCTTCGGGGACCTGCGCCTGAACTACGCGCTCACCGACATGATCGCCAACCAGGTGGCCAACCTCCTCGTCTCCCGGGGGATCCGGCCCGGCGACCGGGTGGCGCTCGCCAGCCCGAACCTGCCCTACTTCCCCTTCGTCTACTTCGGCGCCCTCAAGGCCGGGGCGGTGGTCGTGCCCCTGAACGTGCTGCTGACCCCCCGTGAGATCGCCTACCACCTGGAGGACTCCGGGGCCAGGGCGCTGTTCGCGTTCACCGGCTCCCCCGAGCTGCCGCTGGGTACGCGCGCCTTCGAGGCCTTCCAGCAGACGGACACCTGCGAGATCTACGTGGACCTCCCCGCCGCGCCGGGTGCCACCGAGTCGGTCATCGAGGGCGCGGAGACCTTCTGGAAGGCGCTGGAGGGACAGCCTGGCGAGTTCGAGAGCGTGCAGACCAGCGCCGAGGACACCGCGGTGATCATCTACACCAGCGGCACGACCGGCAAGCCCAAGGGCGCCGAGCTGAGCCACAACAACCTGATGATGAACGCCATCGGCTCGGCCAACCTCGTGAACCCCCACCAGGACGGGCGCGACGTCTCCCTTGTCGTCCTGCCGCTGTTCCACATCTTCGGCCAGACGGTCATGCTCAACGCCTGCCTCTACCGGCACGGCACCATGGTCCTGGTGCCGCGCTTCGACGGGAACGAGGCCCTGCGCCTCATGGAGAAGGAGGGCGTCACCGGGTTCGCGGGCGTGCCCACCATGTACTGGGGCCTTCTCAACGCGGTCCAGAACGCCGGCCCCGACAAGTACGACCTGGAGGGGATCGCCGAGAACCTGGTCGACGCCGTCTCCGGCGGCTCGGCCCTGCCCGGCCAGCTCGCCGAGGACTTCACCAAGGCGTTCGGCGTGGGCATCAAGGAGGGCTACGGCCTGTCCGAGACCTCACCGGTCGCCTCCTTCAACAACCCCAGGGTCAAGGCGAAGACCGGTTCGATCGGTCGCCCGGTGTGGGGCGTGGAGATGAAGCTGATCGACCCGGACTGGAACGAGGTCGTCCAGGAGGAGGGCGGCGAGCCGGTCGGCGAGATCGCCGTCCGCGGCCACCTGGTGATGAAGGGCTACCACAACCGCCCCGAGGTCAACGCGGAGGTCATCCGGGACGGGTGGTTCCGCACCGGTGACATCGCCCGCCGCGACGAGGAGGGCTTCTACTTCATCATCGACCGCTCCAAGGACATGATCATCCGCGGCGGCTACAACGTGTACCCGCGCGAGGTCGAGGAGGTCCTGATGACCCACGGGGCGGTCAGCCTCGCGGCGGTCGTCGGTATCCCGCACGAGACGCACGGCGAGGAGATCAAGGCGTTCGTGATCCTCAAGGAGGGCGTCGAGCTCACCGCCGAGGAACTCGTCTCCTGGTCCAAGGAGCAGCTGGCGGGCTACAAGTACCCGCGCGAGGTCGAGTTCCGCACCGAACTGCCGATGACGTCCACCGGCAAGATCCTCAAGCGCGAGCTGCGCGCCTGACACGCGCGCTCCCCCGTGGTGTGCGCGTACGCGCGCGGGCCCGGTCCTTCCGGCGGATCCCGGGGACCGGGCCCTCCCCCTATCCCTTGACGGCCCCCTGGACCAGCCCGGAGACCAGGAAGCGCTGGACGATGACGAAGAAGACCATCACCGGGAGGGTGATGAGGGTGGACGCCGCCATCACGTGCCCCCACTCGTTGGCGTACTGGCCGAAGAACTGGCGCAGGCCGACCGCCACGGTGTAGTTCTCGCTCTGGGTCATGAAGGTCAGGGCGAGCACGAACTCGTTCCAGGCCACGATGAACGAGAAGATCGCGGTCGCCACCAGACCCGGCGCGACGAGCGGGAACAGGACCTTCCAGAACATCTGGAGCCAGGAGGCGCCGTCGATGTAGGCGGCCTCCTCCACCTCCACCGGCACGGCCGCGACGAAGCCCCGCATCATCCAGACCGCCAGCGGCAGGGACAGCGCCACGTACACGATGCCGAGGCCCAGCAGGGTGTTGAGCATCTGGAGGTCGCGCACCTGGAGGAAGAGCGGGATGACCAGCGCCTCCAGCGGCACCATCTGCACGATGAGGATCATGACCAGCACGGAGGTGCGGAACCGGAAGCGGAACCGGGCCACCGCCACCGCGGCCAGCAGCGACAGTACGCACGCACCGCCCACGGTGATACAGGCGACCACCAGCGAGTTGGCCATGTACGTGCCGAAGTTGCCCTCGGTCAGCACGTAGGAGAAGTTGTCCAGGGTCGGTCCGGTGGGCAGCAGCGCCCCCGTGCCCGAGGTGCTCCGGTCGGAGAACGCGCTCGTCAGCATGAAGTACACCGGGAACAGGGTGAACAGCAGCAGTGCGCCCACCGCGACGCCCTTGGCCAGCAGGCGCCCGGAGCGCAGGGCACCGCCCCGGCGCCGGGCCGCGCGGACCCGCCTCTCCCAGTCGCGGTCGGCGACGGCGGATGCGTGTGTGCTCGTGACCAACGGTCCTCCTCGTCAGCGGCGCCCGGAGGGCGTGATCGGGTTGTCCCGCGGCCGACCCGGGCCGTTAGAATCCACCTCTGTCCGGTGCGGGGCGTTTGTCCCGCCCCGGTGGGCGAGGAGGGGTGGGGTTCGTGTCTCCAGGATCGTCGGGACCGTCAGGGGCGGTGGACTAGAACCGTGCACGATTCCACCGGCCCCTCCCCCACCGAGGTCGTCATCAGCTGGATCCCGCACGACGCGCGGTTCCGCGACCGCGCGGTGCGGCACGCCCTGGGAGACGCGGGCGGCCGTCTGCTGTTCGCGTACGTGGACAACCTGGTCAACCAGGACAACGACGACGGGCGCGCTCTCGACGACTACGACCTGCGCACGATGACCGCGGTCCGCGAGGACCTCAACCGCCGTTCCCTGGCCTCGGTGGACTGGCGCCGTGTACGGGACAAGCTGGTCTCGGGCGTGCACTGAGGCGGGGCCCTCCACGCCCTCGGAGGAGCCGCGCCCGCTCACCTCAGCCCGTCCTCGCGGAACAGCGCCCTGAGGTACAACACGGTGACCACGAGCAGCAGCAGGGTGAGCAGGACGGCGATGGCCGCCCCGAGCCCGTAGTCGTTGTGGCCGAAGGACCGCACGTAGGACCACACGCCGAGGTTGAGCATGTCGGAGCCGCCCACGTCTCCGCCGGGCATCAGGTAGATCTGCGCGAACACCTTGAAGTCCCAGATCGTGGACAGCACCGTGACCACGGCGAACACCGGACGCAGCACCGGGAACGTGACGTGCCAGAAGCGCTTCCAGGCGCCGGCCCCGTCGATCCTGGCCGCCTCGTGGAGTTCCTCGGGGACGGTGAGCAGCCCGGCCAGGACGGTGACCGCCACGAAGGGGAAACCGCCGTGCACCACGTTGAGGGTGACGATGGCGTAGAAGTACAGCCGGTCGGCGAACCAGTTGTAGCCCGAGGGGTCGAGTACCCCCAGGGAGGTCAGGGCCTGGGCGACGACGCCGTTGTCGACGTCGAAGATCCAGACCCAGACGTAGGTTCCGCTGACGGCGGGCATGGCCCAGGCGACCATGATGCAGGAGACCACGACGAGGCGCGGCACCGTGCCCAGCGTGGAGAGCAGCAGCGCCACGAGCGTGCCCAGGACGATCGTGGTGAGGACCGCCACCACGGCGAACACGACCGTGTTGACCATGGCGATTTGCCACAGGTACGGGTCGGTCAGCAGCGCGGCGTAGTTGTCCAGCCCGATGAAGTCGGATTCCCCGGACATCAGGTTGCGCAGCTTGAAGTCGCGGAAGGACAGCCACACGATCCGGCCGAGCGGGAACAGCAGCAGCAGCCCGATGACCGCCAGCGCGGGCGCCAGCAGCGCCCACGGGAGGAGCGTCCTCCGCACGCGCAGGCCCAGGAGCGGCGACCGCCGCCCCGCCCCGGGCCGTCGCTCGGACGGCCCGGGGGAACGGCGGACGTCCTGCTCCGGCCCACTGGTTCCCAGCCCGACCGGTGTGCCCACTGCCTAACCCCCGTTGAGGATGCGCTCGATCTCCGCGGCCGTGTCCTCGGTGGCCTCGTCCACCGAGGCCTCGCCGTTGAGGATGGACTGCTGCATGCCGACCAGGACCTTCTCGGCCTCCACCTGCGTCCAGGCCGGGGTCGCCGGCACGCCGCGGCTCGCCTCGTTGAGCTGGACCGCGAACGGCTCCAGGATCGGGTCGGCGGACTCGGAGAACTCGTCCACCCTCGCGGTGACGCCCGGGAAGAACCCGGTCTCCTCCGACCACCGCGCGGAGAACTCGTCGCCGGTGAGGTGCTGGACGTACTGCCAGGCCGCCTCCTCGTTACCGGTGCCCTCGAAGACCGACAGCAGGGACCCGCCCGCGAAGGAGGGCATGTACCCCTCCTCCTGCCCGGGGAGGGCGAAGGAGTCGATCTTCCCCTCCAGCTCGGGGTTGCTCTCCAGGATGGCCTTGGGGTTGGCGCTTCCGAGGATGGCCATGGCCGCCTCCTCGTCGGCGATCGACTCCATGACCTCGATCTCGGTCCAGTTGACCGCGCCCGTGGTGGAGGTGCCGTCCTCCAGCGCCAGGTCCGTGAAGAACTCGATCCCCGCACGGCCCTCGGGGGTGTCGATCTCCGACTCCCAGGTGCCGTCCGCCTGTTCGACGGCGATCTCACCGCCGCCGCCCCAGATCCACGGCATGATCGAGTACTGGGCGTCACCGGGGACAGGGAAGGCGATCATGTCCGGCTCCGCCTCGGAGAGTGCCAACGCGGTCTCGCGCAGCTCCTCCCAGTTCTCCGGTACCTCCAGGTCGTGCTCCTCGAAGATGTCGGAGCGGTACACGACGGAGCGGATGGAGGCGTACCAGGGGACGCCGTAGACCCCGTCGCCGAGCAGGCCCATCTCCATGAGGCCGGGGATGTACTGACCGGTGTCGATGTCGTACCCGGACAGGTCGTGCAGCGCGCCGGCGTCGGCGAACCCCGGGGTGAGCGTGTTGCCGAGCTCGACCACGTCGGGCGTGGTGCCTCCGGCGACGGCCGTGGAGATCTTGTTCTGGGCGTCCTGCCAGGGCACGAACTCGACGTCGACCTCGATACCGGTCTCCTCGGTGAACGCGGCGTCTGCCTCCTCGAAGAACCCCGTCTCGTCGGGGTTGGTGCCCTGCATGATCCACACCGTGAGCCCGTCGGTGGCGGAGCCGTCACCGCCCCCACCGGTCCCGCACGCCGTGGCGGCCAGGACCAGCGCCAGCGCCGCGGCGGGGAGTGGAACGTACTCGTGTGTTCGTCTGCGGGCCATCGGCACGCCTCCCGTTCCTTTCGAGGGTCCCCTGGGGGTTGGTAGGAAACCTACGTAAAGAACGGCCTCCAGTGAAGTAAACCACTCTGATTTGTGTCTGAGCTGTTAGGGGGTGAGGGCCGAACGGCGGGGAGCGGGGACGGAAACGGGCGCACCGCACGTCGTGCGGCACGTCCGGCGCTTCCGTCCCCGCTCCCCGCCCCGCGTGCCGGCGGCCTACTCCGTCAGGCCCGTGACCTGACGCAGGACGGACACCAGCTCGGAGCGTTTGTAGACGGCGAGGCCGATGGCGGCTCCGAACGCCGCGAGCATGTGCACGTAGACCATGGGGTCGCCCCGGGTGAAGCGCTCGGCGACCTCCTCCTCGCCGACCGAGTGGGCCTCCCAGGCGGTGGCCACGGCGAACTCCAGCTCGGGCGGGAGCATCTCGGCGACGGTGCGGGCGACGGCCTCCCGGGAGTCGGCGGGCTTCCACACCACTCCGGTCTGCTGCACCCGGCGACCGAGGAACGCGGCGACGACCTTCAGTTCCGACAGGACCGCGTCCACGTCGTCGGCGGCCCGGGGGATGACCGCGTCGAGCGCCTCCCGGTCCCGGTCCGCGTAGGCCTCGATCAGGTCGATCGTGGTCCGCCGGACGCGGTCCGGCGGTTCCGGTGCTGACGGTCTCCCGTCACGGGGGTCCGGGGACGATCCGGACGATGACTCTGCGGACACGGTGGTGGTCCCTTCTGGATGGTGCGGCTCGGTCCATGATGACGCCAACGCGCCCCGGCGGAACCCCGGCCGGGCCGGAATCCCCTCTCCGCGAACAGGAGCGGGCGCGGGCCCCGGCGCCCCGGGGTCCGCACCCGTGTCAGAACCCGGGGCGCAGCGGCATGTGCGCCGCGGTACCGTCCAACTTCACCCCGAGGACCTGGTGCAGCTGCACCACGTCCCGCTCGAACCCGAGGACGGATCCGGCCATGTAGAGCCGCCAGACGCGGGCCGTGCCCTCACCGACCTCGGCGACCGCCTCGTCCCAGTTGCGTTCCAGGTTGGCACCCCAGTGGCGCAGGGTGAGCGCGTAGTGCTCACGGAGGTTCTCCTGGTGGCGGATCTCGAAGCCGGCGTCGTTCATCGCGGTCTGGATGCGCCCCGGCCCCGCCAGTTCCCCGTCGGGGAACACGTACCGGTTGATGACGCCGCCGGTGTCCATCGGCCTGAGGTTGTTGCGCGGCCGGGTGATGCAGTGGTTGAGCAGACGGCCCCCCGGGACCAGCTTGGAGTACAGCGAGGCGAAGTAGGCGTCCAGGTTCCTCTCGCCGATGTGCTCGGTCAGGCCGATGGAGCTGATGCGGTCGTAGCTGCCGTCGGGCACGTCCCGGTAGTCCATGTGCCGGACCTCGGCGAGCTCCGACAGCCCTTCCTGGGCGATCCTCTTGCCCGCCCACTCGGCCTGCTCCTTGGACAGCGTGACGCCCACGACGCGGACCCCGTGCTCGCGGGCGGCGTGTATGACCATGCCGCCCCAGCCGCAGCCCACGTCCAGCAGGCGCATACCCGGTTCGAGGCCGAGCTTGCGGGACACCAGCTCGTACTTGCGGAACTGGGCGCTCTCCAGTGCCCCGTCCGCGTCCCCCACCCTGTCCGGTGAGCCGTCGCCGTCGTCGAAGACCGCGCAGGTGTAGGTCATGGACGGCCCTAGGACCAGCTCGTAGAAGGCGTTGGAGACGTCGTAGTGGTGGTGGATGGCCTCGGCGTCCCGCTGCTTGGAGTGCCGCCGGCCCCGGGACACCAGTCGGCTCCGGGTCATCTCCTCCGGCGGCGGGGCCACCCGGTTGACGAACTTGACCCACCCCACGGAACGCACGATGTCGGCGAGGTCGCGGGCCGACACGTTGATCCCCTCCGCGAAGGCGAAGTCCGCCATGTGTCGGAGGGCCGTGTACATGTCGCCCTCCAGCTCCAGGTGCCCGGAGACGTAGGCACGGGTCAGACCCAGCCCGTTCGGGGACTGCGCCAGGTAGTTGACGGCGACCGGTGTGCGCACGTGCAGGGTCACGTCGCTGTTCGGGTCCCCTGCGCTGCTGCCGTCGTAGGCGGTGAAGCGGAGGGGCGCGTCGGGTCCGACGACGCGCTCGAAGATCTCGGCAAGACGCATGCTCTTCTGTCCTTACCTCTCTCGGATGCGACCCGCCCCCACGGGTCGCGCCCCTGTGGTGTCAGCGGTTGCGCACGCACTTGGCGTACAGGTCCAGCAGCCGCCCTCCGGGGTCGTAGCCCTCCTTGAGCGCGGCGTAGGCGGGGCCGTTGTAGAGCCGCCAGAACTCGTCCTCGGTGTAGAAGGAGTCCGAGTAGAGGGACTTGTGTCCGCCCAGTTCTGCGACCCGTTCCTCGACGAGCCGGTTGTGGTGGGCGCGGCGCTGGTTCGGTTTCATGTCGACGAGCCCCCAGAAACCGAAGTTCACGTAGAGGCGGCCGTCCTCCAAGGGGTAGAGCGGCCAGACGTGCTCGTCCTCGCCCAGTGAGGGCCGCCTGGGCTCGCGGAGCCGGAGGGGGCACATCCAGACCGGCGTCATACCGATCTCCGAGTGGAAGAAGTCCAGGAACTCCGCTCCCCTCTCGACGCCCACCTCGACGTCCTGGATGAGGGGTTCCTGGGGGCGCCTGCCCCGGTAGTGGGTGAGGAGCCGGAAGAAATCGGTCCGACGGTCCCAGGCGACCAGTCGGCGGTACACGTCGGACCGTTTCAGGGAGCGCGGCCACAGGGGTCGCACGAGCGGGTGCTGGGCGCCGAAGGCACGCGAGCACCAGAACCAGTCGGTGTCCCAGCGCCACAGGTAGTCGTGGAGGGTGAGGTAGTCGCCCGGCCCCCGGTCCGCGTAGCGCCGGATGGACCGGTAGTAGATGTCGTTCCCGGTGTAGTCGCTGGTCCAGGGGGCCTGGTCGGTGAATCGGGCCACGGTGAGGTAGAGCTCGTCGGGGCCGAAGGCGACGCCGTCCACGAAGTCGACCGGCTGCCCCTCGTGTTCGAGGTCCGCGCAGATCCGGGCGAGGGCGTCCATCGCCCCGACCGCGTCGTGGAAGCGCAGGTGGCGCAGGTGGACGTAGGGGGAGGCCGGCTCTAGTTCGATGCGCAGGCGAAGGCTGTAGCCGAGCGTGCCGTAGGAGTTGGGGAAGCCGTGGAAGAGGTCGCTGTGCTCGTTGTCCCGGGTGGCGGTGACGACGTCGCCCGCGGCGGTGAGGATCTCCATCTCCTGGACGCCCTCGTGCGGCAGGCCGTTGCGGAAGGAGGAGGACTCGATTCCCATACCGGTGACGGCGCCGCCGAGGGTGATGGTCCGCAGCTGGGGGACGACGGTCGGCATCAGCCCGTGCGGGAGGGTCGCCGCGACGAGGTCCTCGTAGGTGGTCATGCCGCCGACGTCGGCGAGGCGCTCGACAGGGTCGATGGCGATGACGCCGGTGAAACCGGAGACGTCCAGGGCGGGCCCGGTCGCGGGTTCGCGGAAGCGGAAGAGGTTGGACGTGGGCTTGGCCAGCCGGACCGGCACGTCCCGTGGCAGCGCGCGGTAGTCGCGGCGGACCCGCTGGACCGCCGCTATGTGCTCGGCGAAGCCCGTACGCCGTCCTGCGGCGGTGCCACTGCTCGTTCCCTGTTGTTGAGGAGTCATCCCAGTTCCCGTTCCGGTGTCGGCGACGCACAGCGTGGGTCGGACCGGCCCTGGCCGCGGGGAGCGGCTGGGATGGGCCGATCCCCTCAGTTCTACCTAGCGGTAACGGGCTTGTGCCACCCTATTTATGGCGTGTCTTCCCAGAAGTCCGTCTACCTGGGGTGATCCCCGGGTCACGTGTTGACCGTGTTCGAGGACCTGCGTGGGCACGCCGGAGGCGGGCACGACATAGGATCTGGGGTCGTGCGTATCGCTCTCGTAGACTCCGGCATCGGCATGCTCTCGACCGCGGCGGCCCTGCACGCCGCCAGGCCGGACGCCGACCTGTTCCTGTCCATGGATCCGGACCACATGCCCTGGGGTCCCAGGACCCCGGACCAGGTGATCGCCCGCGCGTTGGCAGGGGCCCGCGCCGCCTGCGAGGCCGCCGGCGCACAGGGGTTGGACGCGGTGGTGGTGCCGTGCAACACCGCCTCGGTCCACGGCCTGGCCGAGCTCCGCGCAGCGTTCGAGCCGGACGTGCCGGTGGTCGGAACGGTTCCCGCCATCAAACCCGCCGCCGCGGCCGGAGGGCCCATCGCCGTCTGGTCCACCGAGGCGACCACGCGCAGCGGTTACCAGCGCCAGCTGATCGAGACCTTCGCCGGTGAGGTGGACGTGACCCCGGTGGCCTGTGCCGGGCTCGCCGAGGCCGTGGAGTCGGCCGACCCCCGGCTCATCGCCGACGCCGTCGCCTACGCGGCCGACCTCACACCGGGGGACGTGCGCGGCGTGGTGCTGGGCTGCACCCACTACGACCTCGTGGGCGAGCACATCTCCGCGGTGCTGGGCGACCGGGTCGAACTCTTCACCGCCGCCGGGGCCGTGACCGCGCAGACGCTGCGGCGCGTCGCCGCCGCGGACTCCCGCGCGGGCGAGGGCCGTACCGGCCTCGTGCGTGTGCTGGCCAGCGGCCGACCCTCCCGGCTGCCCTCCGCCGCCCTCGCCTACCCGGCCGGGCGCGCGATCGCCGAAGCGGAGCCCGCCGGGGACAGGGTGGGGTGGCCGACGGCCTCGGCCTGATCCCCCCGGTACGGAGGCAGCCGCCTGCCGTGCACCGGTAGCGCCCCGCTGCCCCCTGAGCTCCCGGGTCAGTAGATCTAGGACGCTTCCCTGGGCGCTCCGGCCAGGACCGCGCGCACAGCCGCCGTGCGGACCTCGGCCTCCGTGTCGGAGGCGCCGTTGAGGGCGCCTGCGGCGAGGGTGCTCACCAGGTTGCGGACACCGGCGGTGTCGTTGTCGTGGAGCAGCGTCTCCAGGAGCGAGAGCGCGGCCCGTTGGTCGCCCGGCCTCTCCCGTACATGCCGCCACTGGGGCTCGGTGGCCGCGTCCGACAGCATGAGGGTGCGCCCGACCTGGCCGAGCGCGCTGAGGAGCGGGGTGTCGTGGGGGATCCCCTCCAGGGCACAGTTGACCTGCTCGGCCTGGAACTCGGGGTCGACCTCGTCGGAGGGCTGGGCGCGGAGGAACTCCAGGATGTGCTCGGCGGGCGCCGCCGGGGTGATCGGGGGTATCGCCCCGATCATCTCGCGGACCTCGACCAGGTCGCCCAGGATCTCGTCGGTGCGGCCCAGCTCCCCGATCAGCCTCTCCGCGCGCTGGGCCGAGCAGCTCGCCACCCAGCGGGCCCCGCGTCCGGCCGCCAGGCGCGCGGCGGCGAGGGCGAGTTCGGCGCCGCGGCGGGGAGCCCCGACCCTCTCGAAGTAACGGGACCAGGTGGTCACGCGGACCCCGAGGCGCCAGTCGTTGCGGACGGCTCCCTGGCAGACGAGGTTCTCGACGGCCTCCACCCATGCGGGCCTCAGGCTCGGGTGGGCCTCGGCCTCCTCGACGGTCGGCAGCGGGGTGATGGCCTCGCGCGGTTCGCACTGGCCGAGCCTGGTGAGCCAGGAGAGCAGGCGGGCCCGCTCGAAGCGGATACGGCGGCGCAGGGCCTCACGGCGCGGGTTCGCCTCGTCGAGGGCGAGCTCCGCCTCCATGCGGTCGAGCGCCTCCAGGGCCTGTGTGTGCTTGTCCTGGTGGCGCAGCGCCCGGACGAGGGTGAACACCCCGTCGGCGCCGAGCACGGCCGGCCCGGTGGCGGTGTGCTCGTAGCGCCGCAGCTCCGCCTCGGCACGGTCGGCCAGGTCCTCGTCGATCAGCAGGTTCACCCGGGCCAGGGTGAACGCGGGCCAGGCCGGGGTGCGCTCCCATCCGGCCAGACTGCGGGCGGACAGCAGGTCGCGCCGGAGTTCGCAGGTGCCCCGGGCGTCGACGTTCGCGTGGCAGCGCACCAGGGTCTCCCGGAGGGACACCGGCAGCGGGCCGTGCTCGTGCGGACCCGGTTCGTCGGCGGACGCCGCCCTCACCTGGGTGAGGGCACGCCTCCCCTCGGCGAGCGCCCCGACCCGTACCGCCAGGGGCCAGTGGGCGAGGAAGAACAGGGTCGGTGCCCCGAAGACCCCCGGCACCTCCGCCTTCGCGCTCCCCGCCTCGGCGACCAGCCGGCGTGCGGTGCGCAGCGCCGACCTGGCCAACGCCTCCACACGGACCGCGTCCCCCGCCTCGCAGAGCACGGGCAGCGCCGTGACCCCCTCGGCCAGCTCGATCTGCCCCGCCGCCCTGAGCCGGCGCGAGGTTTCCCCTGCCCACGTCCACATCGGCATGCTCTTCTCCCCCTGGTGGTGCCGCGTGAGAACAGAACGTAGCAGCGTGGTGACAGGGCTGTCCGGCAAACGCGTGGAACCGTTGCGGCGTGGGGTTTACAGGCCCGATCGGCGCGGGACCGGGCGGATAGACTCTGGAACACTGCGGCCCCCTGCGGGGACCCGGGCACGGGTCTCCGTTGCGCACACCGCCCGCAGAAGTACCTGAGGAGGCATGGACGCCGATGGGATGGCGAGACCGCTTCGGACTCCGCAAGGCCAATCGCCAGGGCAAGGCCCGCTTCGACCGGGCCGCCGAGGATTCGGACATCAAGGCGCTGATCGAGTTCTCGAAGAGCCGGGTGGGAGTGGAGTTCTTCGTCGAGCCCGAAACCTTTGCCACACAGACGACAGCCGTCGCCGTGGCCACCGACGGCGAGTGGATCAGGCGCCGCTGCGGGTCCCCCGAGGTGATCCGCAAGGTGGCCCGTGACCTGGCGACCCCCGCCTATGACGTGCAGATCGTCGGCTACCCGCAGCGCATGCGCGACTGGAGCGCACGCAACAAGCGCGGCCTGTCGATGGACGAGTAGCGGTGTGCCGCCGGGGTAAGACTCGCCACACCGATGCGGCTGGAAGGTCGTGTCCGAAACCCTCTACCCGGTCATTTTGGGCATTGATGACGACTCCTTGCCGCGACTTCCTCTCCGAACGGGTTCCCTAACGGGCTCCGTTCGTCGCATACTCGCCTGGGAGGGGGGACTCTGATGAAGCAGGATCTCACGGCCCTGTGTTGCGAATGCGGCATGATCCGCAAGGTGAGCGACTACCAGAGTGTGGGCGAGGCCCAGTCGGCCTACGGACTGGCCCGCTGCGTCGTCTGGCGCAAGTGCCGCACCTGCGGCTACCGCACCTACCACGCCTACATGCGCACGGACGAGGACCGCGACGAGCTGGAGGACGCCCTCCGGCTGGACGGCGCCCTCGCCGCAGAAGCCCTCGACGAGGAGGTGGAGCAGCTGCGGCTGTGCGGGGTCGATGTCGGCCACGCCCCCGTGCCCGCCATCTGGGACGGCCAGTCGGTCGGCATGGTCACCCAGCGGCTGACCGACCACGCCTACTCGATCGTCCTCGACCCCGAGTCGTCCGTGGTCTCACGCCTGAAGCTCATCGACATGATGTGGAACGAGCTCCTGGTCGGCGAGCACGACGACCGCTGGTTCATCCAGGAGTCGGAGGACGACGAGGCCCCCGCGTACGCGGTCCGCCTCTTCGGCTACCGCACCCGGGGCTGACCGGGCCGGCGGCTCCTCGCACACACCACACGGCTGACGGCCGGGCCCCTGACGGGTGCCCGGCCGCCGTGCGTTCGCGGGCCTGCTCCCCCTGCGCGCGGCGGTGCGGTCCCGCGGGGCCGGGACGGCCCGGCTCAGCCCGCCGCGGGTGCGGGGTCGGCCTGCTGGGACAGTCGTCGCAGCGCCGACCGGGCCACCTCGGGGTCGGTGGTGCCCCAGTAGGGCGGCAGCGATGCGCGCAGGAAGCCGCCGTAACGGGCGGTGGCCAGGCGCGGGTCGAGGACGGCGATGACCCCCCGGTCCTCGGTGGAGCGCAGCAGCCGACCCGTGCCCTGGGCGAGCAGCAGGGCGGCGTGGGTGGCCGCCACCGACAGGAAGCCGTTGCCGCCGTGCGCGGCCACGGCCCGCTGCCGCGCGGAGGCCAGCGGGTCGTCCGGGCGGGGGAACGGGATGCGGTCCACGACCACCAGGGACAGGGACGGGCCGGGCACGTCCACGCCCTGCCACAGCGACAGGGTGCCGAACAGGCAGGCGCGCTCGTCCTCGGTGAACCGCCGGACCAGCTGGCCGGTGGAGTCCTCCCCCTGGCACAGGATCGGCTGGTCCAGCCGGTCGCGGAGTTCGTCGCTGGCCTGCTGGGCGGCGCGCATGGAGGAGAACAGGCCGAGCGTCCGGCCGTCCGCGGCCTCGATGAGTTCGGCGATCTCGTCGAGGTAGGAGGGTGCGAGCCCGTCGCGCCCGGGTGGCGGCAGGTGGGTGGCCACGTAGAGGATGCCGCTACGGGCGTGCTCGAAGGGCGACCCGACGTCCAGGGCGCGCCAGCGGGGCTCCCCCGCGGCCCGGTGCGGACCGTCGTCGTCCCCGTCCGGACCGGCGGTGCCGGAGGTCCCGTCCGGGTCGTCCCCGGGCCCGCCCGCGGCAGCCCGCTCCGCGGCCTCCTGGGCGACCTCGCGGCCCAGGCCCCACTGGTGGGCCAGGGAGGTGAAGGAGCCGCCGAGGGTGAGGGTGGCCGAGGTCAGCACGACGGTGCGGTCCCCGAAGAGCTTCTCGCGCAGCAGCCCGCCGACGGCGAGCGGAGCGACGTTGAGGGTGGGCTGACGGCCCGGTGACTTGGTGAGCCACACCACCTCGGTGCGGTCTCGCAGGGCGGGTTCGTAGGACTCCAGGACACGCACGGCGGTGTCGTGCACCTCGCCGAGCGCGGCCAGGGCCAGGCGGCGGTCGCTGGCACCGTCGGGGTCGAGCTCGCCCGGCGAGGGGCCGATGGCGGTGACACAGCCGGAGGCGGCGTCGCGCGTGGCCGCGACGGCGTTGGCCAGGGCCTCGTCGATGTGGTCCAGGCGGCCGTCGGGCGACTCGGTGAACATCAGTGCCAGGCCGTCGGCGCACTCCGTGAGGCGCTCGCTGATACCCGGCTCGACCAGGCGGGCCGCGCGCTTGGCCGCGCTGTTGACGACGCGCTCGCTCAGGCTGCCGGTCGCCACGGAGGTCGCCCGGTCCACGAGCTCGTGTGCCTCGTCGATCACGATGGTGTTGTGCTCGGGCAGGATGTGGCGGCCCTGCGACATGTCGATGGAGAGCATGGCGTGGTTGGTGACCACCACGTCCACGCCCTGGGTGGCCTCGCGTGCGAACTCCGCGAAGCACTCCTGTCCGAAGGGGCAGATACGGGCGCCCATGCACTCGTTGGCGCCGACCGACACCTGCCGCCAGGCGAGGTCGCTGACGCCGGGAACGAGTTCGTCGCGGTCTCCGGTGACGGTCTCCTCCGCCCACTCGTGCAGGCGGGCCACCTGTCGGCCGAGGGAGGAGAGCTGCCGGGGATCGAACAGCTCGGTGTCCTCCGCCTCCTCGCCCGCGGTCTGGAGCCGGTTGCGGCACAGGTAGTTGCGGCGGCCCTTGAGTACGGCGAACGCGGGCTCGCGCGGCAGCAGCGAGGACAGCGCCCCCGCCAGGCGCGGCAGGTCCCGGTCGATGAGCTGGTTCTGGAGGGCGATGGTGGCGGTCGAGACCACCACCGTGCTCTTCTGGTCCATCGCGTGTCTGACCGCGGGTACCAGGTACGCCAGGGACTTGCCGGTGCCGGTGCCGGCCTGGACGACCAGGTGCTCGCGCTGGTCGACCGCAGAGGCCACGGCGTCGGCCATGGCCGTCTGGCCCTCGCGGCGGCTGCCGCCGAGAGCGGTGACGGCGGCGTCGAGCAGGGTCGGAACGTCGGGGAGATCTGCCACGGATCGACAGTACCGGCCCGGGAGGACAGGACGGGCTCCGTCCACAGGCGGGATCGGCCGACCCCTGCGGGGCCGACCGGTCCGGGTGGTTCCGCGTACACCTGTGAGAGGGGGTTGCCTCGGGGGGTTCGGGGGGTCTCCCCCAGAGGGAACGACGAAGGCGACCCGGCGAGCGCGGTCACGCGCAAGCAGGGTCGTCCTGAGTCCGTGGACCTTGGGGGACGTATCCACAACCCGCGAGACGCGGCCTCACGTTGCAGGGGGACGCCCCACCCGCCCCACCGACCAGCACGACCCAAGCCACAGGGGGTTGCCTCGGGGGGGTTCGGGGGTCGTCCCCCAGAGGGAACGACGAAGGCGACCCGGCGAGGCGGACGAAGTCCGCCGAGCAGGGTCGCCCAGAGTCTCGTGGAGCTATGGGGATTCGAACCCCAGACCTCCTCCATGCCATGGAGGCGCGCTACCAACTGCGCCATAGCCCCTGGTGTGCCGGGCGGTTACCCCGCTCGGCGATAGAAGTACTGTACCCGAGGTGCGGAGCCGGTCGGGACGCCGGTGCGGACGAACGGCCGGTCGATAGCCGTGGACGGGGACGAATACCCTGGAGTGGTGGCCGAATCAAAGCTTGAGATCCAGATGCTCCACGACCGCCTCCTGGTGCAGACGGTCGTGGACCGGAGCGAACGGCGCAGCAGCGCCGGTCTGGTCATTCCGGACACGGTGAAGTTGGCGACCAGGCTCGCGTGGGGTGAGGTCGTCGGCGCCGGGACCGGCGCCCGGCACGTGAAGACCGGTGACCGCGTGCTCTTCGACCCGGAGGAGCAGGGCGAGGTCGAGTTGAACGGCGAGCGCTACGTGATCCTGCGCGAGCGCGACGTGCACGCGATCGCGAACGAGGCGCCGGAGCGGGGCACCGGCCTGTACCTCTGATCCGCCTCTCCGTCCCGCCGGCCGGATCGGGGCCGCGCCCCGAGCGGCGGGCCCGCCCCCGCGCCCGGCGGGCGTCAGCCGCGCCCGCCGCTCGGGGTCGCGACCACCTTGACCAGGGAGAGCACGCAGAGGTTGAGGGCCTCGTACGCCGACACGCGTCCGGTGTTGACGTAGGACCAGCCGGAGTAGAGCCCCGCCCAGAGGAACTGCTGCATCCAGTCCGCGGAGATCGCGGGGTCGATGCTGCCGTCGGCGTGTCCGCGTTCGATGAGTGCCGTGAGCGCCAGGTCGGCCTCGCCGCACTCCTCCTCGGGGCTCTCCGTGTAGTCCTCCTCGTTGCCGAACGCCAGCATGATCACCTTCTGGAGCGCGAAGTACTCGGGGATGAGGCGCCGGAAGGCCTCCAGCCCGGTCCCCTCGGTGGTGCGCGCCCGATGCATGGCCTCGGTGATCAGCTCGTCCGCGTACTCGCCGAGGGCGTTGGTCAGGTCGGCCCGTTCGGGGAAGTAGCGCTGGAGCGTGCTGCGGGCGACCCCCGCGGCTCTGGCGACCTGTGACAGGGGTGCCGCGGAGTTCTCGCCGAGGACCTTGACGGCCGCGTCGAGGATCGCACGCCGGGTGCGTGCGCGTGTCCTCGTCTCTTCCTCTGAGGGAGCGCTGTTCACCATGCCCATCATCCTAGGCTTGTCGGTTCTTGGTTGACAATAATCGGTCACATATGACCTAATTTAGATCATGACTGAACGATCTGCGGTATTAGTTGACCCTTCGACGGGGCCTCCGGAGCCCCGCTTCGCCCAGCTCCGGGTGCTGTGGTCGTTCGTGCGCCCGCACCGGAGGAAGCTCGCGCTGGGGCTGGTGCTCGCGCTGCTCGGATCCGCGCTCGAACTCGCCAACCCGATGGTGATCAAGCTGGTCCTGGACACCGTCGCCGACGCGGGCAGCCTCACGGGGCCCATCGGCCTCCTGCTCGGGCTGTTCGGACTCGGCGTCGTGTTCGGCCTGTGGCACTGGATCCTCCTCGGCACGGTCGCGGAGAAGGTCGTCCTCGATGCGCGCACCTCCCTGGTGCGCCGCTACTTCCGGGCCGCGCTCATCCCGATGTCCCGGCGCTCCTCGGGCGAACTCGTCACCCGGGTCACCTCCGACACGGTGCTCCTGCGCGAGGCCGCCTCCAACAGCGTCATCAGCCTCGTCAACGGCAGTGTCCTGCTGGTCGGCACCCTGGTCATGATGGGGGTGCTGGACCTGGTCCTGCTCGCCGTCACGTTCACCGCCGTGCTCGTCGTCACGGTCTTGTTCCTCACCCTGATGCCCGCCATCGCCAAGGCGCAGGAGAAGGCGCAGAACTCGCTGGGGCTCATGGGCGCCGTGCTGGACGGAGCCCTGCGCGCCGTGCGCACGGTCAAGGTGAGCCGCGCCGAGGAACGGCTCGGCGGCCAGATCCTGGAGCACGCCGAGGAGGCCGCACGCCACGGGGTGCGGTCGGTGAAGCGCGAGGCCGTGGCCTGGACGATCGCGTACGGCGGCATCCAGATCTCCATCATCGCCATCCTGGGCGTGGGCGCGCTGCGGGTCACCGCCGGCGCGATGGAGGTGTCCACCCTCATCGCCTTCCTGCTCTACGCGTTCACGCTGATGTCGCCGGTGATGGAACTCTCCCAGAGCGTCACCACCCTCCAGTCCGGTATCGCCGCGGCCAAGCGCATCCGCGAGGTCGAGGCCATCCCGCTCGAACCGTCCTCCGACGGACCCGACGTCCCGCTCTCCGCCCCGGACGGCGACGGGGAGTCGCTGCTGGAGCTGCGCGGGGTCACGGCCCGGTACGCGCCCGGTGCCGCGCCGGCGCTGGAGCGGGTCGACCTGAGCATCCCCCGACGGGGGCACACGGCCGTCGTCGGCCCGTCCGGCGCGGGCAAGACCACGGTGTTCTCCCTGCTCCTGCGCTTCCTCGAACCGGAGGACGGGGAACTGACGCTGGCCGGGACGCCCTACCGTTCGCTCACCCCGAGGCAGGTGCGCGGCCACTTCGCGTACGTGGAGCAGGACACTCCGGTGATCCCGGGGACCATCCGCGAGAACCTGCTGTTCAGCAGACCCGACGCCTCCGAGGAGGACGTGCGCCGGATCCTGGGGGAGGTCGGGCTGGCGGACAAGATCGACACCCTGGAGAAGGGCCTGGACACCCCGCTGGACGCCACGTCGTTCTCCGGCGGCCAGCGTCAGCGCATCGCCCTGGCCCGCGCCCTGCTGTGTTCGCCGGACGTTCTGCTGCTGGACGAGGCGACCTCGCAGGTGGACGCGATCACGGAGGCGGCGATCACGGACAGCGTGCGCCGCCACGCCGACCGGAAGGCCGTCGTCACGATCGCCCACCGGCTGTCGACGGTGATCCACGCCGACACCATCGTGCTGATGGAGGACGGCCGGGTCCGCGCCCAGGGCACGCACCGGGAGCTGCTGGACCGGGACCCCCTGTACCGGGAGCTGGTCGCGGCACTGCACATCGACGGGGCGGAGGCCGACAGGGAAGGTGTCCGGGACGAGGGGCTCGCGGTCGGCTCGTCCTGAACCCGTCGGCCCCGTGGCGGAGGCGATCCCCGAGCCTCCCGCACGCGGGCAGGGAGGGCTGCTCCCCGGCCCGCGCGCCCGTGCCGGCCACGGTTGCGGTGTCGCCGTGACCACCGGGCACCCGGGTGACGTGCGTCACCCGGGTGCCCGGTAGCATCCGCCCTGAGCCGGTCGGCGCGAACGGCTCGGGGCCCGGGCGCCGGGGGCGCTCCTCCCACCGCCCGGGGCCTGCCTGTCCGTTCCGTGCGCCGGCCCCGGCGCCCGCACCCGGCGCCCCGGCGCCAGCGAGGGATCCATGAGCGACTTCGCCCAGTACCAGGACCGCGTCTACGCCGACGCGACCAACGGCACCCTGCCGCACCTGCCGTACCACCACGATGACCTGCGCGACCTGGCCGAGAAGGCCATGGAGCCGGGGCCGTTCGGCTATGTGGAGGGCAGTGCCGGGCGGGAGCGCACGGCCGACGCCAACGTGGCCGCGTTCGACCGGTACGCGCTGCGTCCGCGCAGCCTGCGGCCGGGGTCCGAGAGCACCGGGGACCTGGGGGTCACCCTGTTCGGGGAGCACTACCCGACCCCGTTGCTCACCGCCCCGGTCGGCGTTCTGGAGCAGGTCCACGAGGAGGCGGAGCTGGCCGTGGCCCGGGGCGCGAACGCCCTGGGCGTACCGGTGGTGCTGTCCACGGCCGCGTCCACGCCCATGGAGGAGGTCGCGGAGGCGGTCGACTCCTGGTGGTACCAGCTGTACTGGCCCAGCGACGACGCACTGGCCGAGTCCTTCGTGCGGCGGGCGACCGCGGCGGGGGCGAAGGCGATCGTGGTCACCGCCGACACCAAACGGCTGGGGTGGAGACCGCGTGACCTGGCGCTGGGCCACCTGCCGTTCCTGCGCAGCCAGGGCACGGCGAACTACTTCAGCGACCCGGAGTTCCGGTCGCGCCTCAAAGCCGACCCGGAGCCGGGCGGGGTCTTCACCGAGGCGGTGTTCCACTTCCTGGGCGCGTTCGCGAGCCAGTCGCTGAGCACCGACAACATCGCGCGCATCCGCGACTGGACGGACCTGCCGATCCTGGTCAAGGGCGTCGTGCGCGGCGACGAGGCTGCCGAGCTGGTGGCGGCGGGCGTGGACGGGGTCGTGGTCAGCAACCACGGTGGCCGCCAGATCGACAACGCGGTGGCGGCCCTGGACGCCCTGCCCGAGGTGGTGGAGGCCGTCGGCGACCGGGCCGCGGTGCTGTTCGACTCGGGGGTGCGGTCGGGCGCGGACGTGGCCGTGGCGATGGCGCTGGGCGCCCGGGCGGTGCTGTTGGGGCGCCCCTGGGTGTACGGGCTGGCCGTGGACGGCGCGGCGGGGGTCGAGCACGTGCTGCGGGCGACCCTGGCCGAGCTGCAGATCACGGCGGAGCTGATGGGCCGGAACGTCGCCGATCTGGGCCGCGACGACGTCACCCGCCGCTGACCCGGTGCCGCGTCGGCGACGGTTCCGCGCGGGCCCGCCTCCCCGGCCTCGGGCGCGGGCGCGTCGCGGCCGGTCAGCGCGGGCGCCTCTCAGGTGAAACGGCCGACGAACCGCATCACGCCCTCCCGGGGGGCGCTGAACCGGACGGCGGTGGCCCCGCGGTTGAGCGCCCTGGAGGCCCGGACGAGTCGGCGCGTCGGCGGGCGCCGCACGCGGTCGTAGCGGTCCAGGGCCCGCCCCACGGAGGGTTCGGCGACGAGCGCCTCGGCGAGGGCGGCCGCGTCGACCAGTGACTCGCAGGCGCCGCGTCCGAGGTTGGGTGCCATGGCGTGGGCCGCGTCGCCGATGAGGGCGTGGCGGCCCCGCGTGTAGCTCCCGAAGGCGGGGAGGTCGTACAGGACCCGCCGGTCCACCCCGGCGCCGGGGAGCGCGTCCAGGACCCGGGCGACCACGGGGTGCCAGTCCCCGTACAGGGCGCGCAGCAGCTCCACCGGGTCCCGCCCCTCCTGTCCGCGGAGGAGCCCGTCGCGGACGGAGGCGAACCAGTTGGTGGTGTGCGCGTCCATCGGGGTGACCCCGAAGAGCCTCCCCCTCCCCCAGGTCTCGACGGCGAGGTCGGCCGACCCGGGGACGGTGCCCCGGAAGGCGACGGTTCCGAGGGGGCGCGGGGGGCGCGCCCCGGGGGCGACGGTCCGGCGGACGAGGCTGTTGATCCCGTCGGCGCCCACGACCGCGTCGAACCCTCCGGCGTCCCGGGCCTCCTCGGGGGTGACGGGTGCGTCCCAGCGGACGACGCCCTCCGGAAGCCCTTCCAGGAGGGTGGTGAGCAGGGACGCCCGGGAGATCAGGTGCGGGTCGCCGGTGCGTTCGCCGCCGACGGTGAGGAGCGCACGGCCGGACGGGGACGCGATCATCCCTCCCGCGGGGCGCCGGGCGCGCTCACGCACCCGGTCGCCGAGGCCGATCCGGTCGAGGGCGGCCATGGCGCCGGGCCACATCATGAGCGCGCCCCCGATGTCGGGCGGGCCGTCCAGGCGTTCGCGGACCTCGACCTCCCATCCTCCCTCCAGGAGACCGCGGGCGGCGGCCAGTCCGGCGATGCCCCCTCCGACGACGAGCGCTCTTCCGTTCATGCCCAGCACATTACTACGATCATAGTAATCTGTCACTACGATTATAGTGGGACCATGTCGCACACCAGGATCCGTGCCGTCGACGCCGCCCTGACCCTCCTGGGCACCGAGGGGATCCACGCCCTCACCCACGGCCGGGTGGACGCCGCCGCCGGGCTGCCCAAGGGCTCGGCCTCCAACCACTTCCGCACCAGGGCGGCCCTGATCCGGGGGGTCGTGGAGCGGCTGGAGGAGAAGGACCGGGAGATCTGGGCGACGCTCTACGACGTGTCCCTGGCCGACGACGGGCACCTCGCCGAGGCCCTGACCGGGTACGTCACCGCCGCGACCACCACGTACCGCGTCCTCACCTCCGCCCGGTACGCACTGGCCGTGGAGGGCGCGCACAACCCCGAGGTGGGCGCGTCGCTGGCCCGCGGCGCCGAGGCCCTCCACCGGTGGACCGCCCGGATCGCCCGCGACCTGGGGGCCCCGGACCCCGAGGCCGCCACGCGCACCCTGACCGCCTACGTGGACGGGCTCGTCATGCGCGGCCTCACCCGCCCCGACCTCGCGGAGCCGCCCGCGCAGGTCCTGCGCGTGGTCCGGGCCTGCCTCCGCTGACGCCGCGGGAGGGCCCGGGGCTCCCCCGGCCCCTCCCGCCGACCGCGCTCAGCCCTTCACGGCCCCCGAGGTCAGACCCGCCACGATCCGGCGCTGCAGGACCAGGGCGAAGATGATCAGCGGCACCGAGACCAGCACCGACGCCGCCATGATCTGGCCGATCGGGTTCTCGTAGCCGACCCGCTCGAACGTGCCCACGAAGACCGGGACGGTCTGCACGTTCAGATCGCGCGGGGCGAACGAGAAGGCCAGCAGGAACTCGTTCGTGGCGTACACGAACGTCAGGATGGCCGCCGCGCCCACGCCCGGCGCCGCCAGCGGCGCCACCACCCGCAGGAACGCCTGGAACGGCGTGGCGCCGTCCACCTTCGCCGACTCCTCGATCTCCCGGGGGATGCCCGCGAAGAACGTGGCGAGGATGAAGATCGCCAGCGGCAGGGTCAGCGCCACGTACGGGATGATCATGCCCGCGTAGGAGTTGAGCAGGTTGACCCCGGTCCACTCGTAGACCTTCAGGTACACCTGGTACAGCGGGTTGACCAGTGCCACCGGTGGGAACAGCGTCGCCACCAGGGTGGCGGCCAGCAGGGCGAACTTGCCCGCCATCGGCAGCCGGGCCAGCGCGTACCCCGCCAGTGCCGCGATCGGGATGCAGACGACCGTGGTGACCGCCGCCACGATCAGCGAGTTGCGCAGCGCGAACTGGAACCCCAGGTCGAAGACCTGCTCGTAGTTGGCGAGGCTGAACGGCCCATGGAAGATGTTCGGGTCGGTCAGCGCCACCGCCCCCGACCGGAGGCTGGTCATCCCCATCCACAGGAACGGGAACAGGCACCAGCCCAGTACCAGGAACAGGCCCAGCAGCTTGAGCGTGTTGCCCACCGCCGGGTGCATCCTGCGGCGCGGCCGGTGGACCGGCCCGCTCGGTTTCACCGTCTCGTCCGTCATCACTTCTCCTTCCGCGCCACGTCGCCGACCATGTGGCGGCCCATGCGGCTGATGAAGGCCAGGCCGACGATCATGACGATGACGAACGTGACGGTGGACAGCGCGTTGGCGTACCCCAGTTCCGGTTCCGCGACGAGGTAGCGCTGGGCGTACACGGACAGGGTGGCGAGCGAGTTCGAGTACCCGGCGAACACGTACGCGAAGTCGAACATGCGCAGCGCGTCCACCGTGCGGAACAGCAGTGCCACGACGATCGCCGGACGCAGCAGCGGCAGGGTGATGAACCAGAACCGCTGGACCACGGTGGCGCCGTCGACCCTGGCCGCCTCGTAGTAGTCCTTCGGGATGGTCTGCAACCCGGCCAGCAGCAGGAGCGCCACGAACGGGGCGGTCTTCCATACGTCGGCGCTGATGATGCCGGCCATGGACCACGCGGGGTCGCGCAGCCAGTTGATGTCCGCGCCCAGGACCGAGTTCACGAAGCCCGGGTTGTGGTCGAACATGTACCGCCACACCTGGGCGGCGACGGCGGTCGGAATCACCCACGGCACCAGGATGACCGCGCGGGTCAGGCCGCGGCCGACGAACGCCTGGTGCATGATCAGCGCGAACGCCATCCCGACGACGAACTCCAGCGCCACCGAGGCGACGGTGAACACGAGGGTGTTCCCGACCGCGTTGAAGAACCCCGCGTCGCTCAGGACCCGCGTGTAGTTGTCGATCCCGATGAACTCCTGGCGGAATCCACGGATGTTGTAGAGGCTCATCCCGATCGCGTAGAACACCGGGAAGAGGGCGATGACGGCCATGAACGCGAACGACGGGGCGAGGAAGATCCGCCCCATAGCCCGCTCGCCCAGGCCGCGGCGTGTACGGACGCTCCGGGTCTTCGCCATCGGACCTACTCTTGCTCTAGGGCTTCGTTCGCCGATTGGTCCATGGCCTCCAGGGCCTCCCTGGGGTCCTCCTGTCCGAGGTAGGCCGCGTGGACGCTCTCCTGCATGTCCAGCGACATCGAGTTGTAGCCCGGCACCGGCGGACGCGCCTGCGCGTCGGCGAGGATCTCTCCGAGTACCTCCAGGTTGGGGTCCTCCGCGTCCTCGTAGGCGCTCTGCATGGTCGGCGGCAGGCTCTGGGAGGCCATGACGTCCTGGGCCTCGGGGTCGGTCGCCGCCCACAGGACGAACTCGCGGGCCAGGTCCTTGTTCTCGCTCAGGGTGCTGACAGCGTTGTTGAGCCCGCCGAGCGCGCTGGTCGTGCCCTCGCCCGTGAAGGTGGGCAGCGGTGCCACGGCGAAGTTCCCGACGACCGCGCTCTCCTCGCCGTCCTCGCCCTCCAGGAGCGGGATGGCGTAGGGCCAGTTGCGCATGTACACCGCCTCACCCGCCTGGAAGAGGGCGCGGGCGTCGTCCTCGACCATGGAGTCGAAGCCCTCGGCGTAGAAGCCGCTGTCGTAGGCCTCGGTCATGAAGTCCAGCGCCGTGGCGGCCGCGTCGCCCTCCAGGAGGGTGCTCTGCTGTTGGTCGTCGTCGAACAGCTGCCCGCCCGCGGACCAGTACAGCTCCAGGAAGTTGACGACCAGCCCCTCGTACTGGTCGCCCTGGCCGACGTAACCGGAGATGCCCGCCTCCTGGGCCGCCTCGGTGCCCGTCTCGTACAGTTCCTCCCACGTGGTGGGCGGTTCGTCGATGAGGTCGGTCCGGTAGTAGAGGAACGCCCCGTTGGACGAGTACGGGAGCGCGTACAGCTCCTGTTGCCACTGGGCGCTGTCGATGGCACCCTCCAGGCTGACG
Source organism: Nocardiopsis sp. NPDC058631 (assembly GCF_042716955.1). Classification (NCBI taxonomy): domain Bacteria; kingdom Bacillati; phylum Actinomycetota; class Actinomycetes; order Streptosporangiales; family Nocardiopsidaceae; genus Nocardiopsis; species Nocardiopsis sp. NPDC058631. The sequence continues at coordinate 209,058 of NZ_JBHXQY010000001.1, forward strand.
CCCTCGACCTCGCCCCGCAGGTCCTCCAGGCGCTCCAGGTAGCCGAAGTCGGCGAACTCGCCGGTCCAGATGACGTCGAGGCCGAGGACGTCGAACTCCCCGGCCTGGCTCTGGAGGTCCTGGAACATGGCCCGCCGCTGTTCGTCCGCGGTGGGCGCGAGAAAGAAGATGTCGACCTGCTGGTCGGGGTTCCTCTCGTTCCAGAGGCGGGCGACGGACTCGTGGACCTGCCGGTCCGCTCCGGTGACCGCCCACACGAACTGCGGGTCCTCGGCGAGTCCGGCGGTCTCCCCCGCCCCTTCGGGCTTGTCCCCCGGGGGTGTTCCGCAAGCGGTCGCCAGGGTCAGGCCGAGCGCGGCCACCCCTGCCGCCCCGGCGCGCACCGCGTGTCTCCTGTGGCGTGAAAGCTCTGCCATGCCTCTCTCCTTCCGCGCCGGGCGATGGCCGGGCGCGCGCCGTCGAGCGTGTTCTGAGTCATCCCCCCGGTGTCGTGCGAAAGCGATGCCACCGACCGTGTGATCCAGTCAACACAGAACGTATCCGGATCTGCCTACAACCAGGCGAATGGCAGACCGGTTTTTGACCGTCTCCTTGAAAACGTTGCCACGACACGCGGCCCGCTCCTAACGTGGGCGGTATGCGCAGCCAACCCGCGAGCATGCGGGACGTCGCCCACAGGGCGGGTGTCTCGCTCTCGACGGTCTCCCGCGTCCTGCGCGGTGCGCCCGGGGTCGCCCCCGAAGTACGCCGACGTGTCCAACACGCCGCCGACGAACTCTCCTACGTGGTATCCCGCAACGCGTCGGGCCTGGTCACCGGGCGCACGGGCCGTGTCGCGGTGATCGTGCCCTTCCTCCAGCCGTGGTTCTTCGGGGCTGCGCTGTCGGGGATCAGCGACGCACTGCGCGAGGCCGACCTGGACATGCTCGTCTACCAGGTCGGCGAGACCCGGGCCCGCGAGGGCTGGACACGCGCGCTCCCCCTCCGGCGCAACACCGACGCCGTCATCACCGTCTCGATGGACCTGTCCGAGGAGGAGTGCCACCGCTTGGACGACGTCGGGGTGCCCGTGGTGCTCGTGGGGCAGAGCGCCCCGGGGCGGGCCGGCGTGTACATCGACGACCGGGCGGGCACCGCCGGGGCCACCCGGCATCTGCTCAATCTGGGGCACACCCGGATCGCCTACATCGGGTCCCGGCTGGAGGAGTGGTCGAGCGACAGCTCGCGGCACCGGCTGGAGGGGTACGAGGCGGCGATGGCCGCCGCCGGCCTGACCCCGTGGAGTGTCGGCAACGCGACCGGACACACGGATGGCGAACTCGCCATGGGAGAACTCCTGTCGGACCACGACCCGCCCACGGCGGTGCTCGCGGAGTTCGACGGCCTCGCGATGGGCGCGCACCGGATCCTGCGGCGCTCGGGGGTGCGCGTGCCCGACGCGATCTCCCTCATGGGGTTCGACAACCACGACGCGGCCGCCGCCTTGGACCTGACGACCGTGGACCAGGCGCCCTACGACATCGGGCTGACCGCCGGGAGGCTCACCGTGGGTGTGCTCGACGGGACCGAGCGGCCCGACACCCGTGTGGAGATGCCCACCCGGATCATCCTGCGGCAGTCCACCGCCTCCCCGCGGGGCAGGCGCGACCTGTCCTCGTGACTTTGCCGGCCCCGGGAACACGGGGCCGGCGCGGACCTGGACGGCCGGCTTCCGGGGGACACGGCGGTCCGGCTGGGCAGGGGCTGGCGGGCGGTGCGGAGACCGCGCGACCTTCCCGGTCAGTGGATCGTCTCCTGCCCGTCCTCGACCCCGATGCTGCCGGTGGTGAAGGGGCGGGGCCGCAGGGTGAGCGAGACGAGCCCGGCACCGGTGGTGGCGCTCTCCTCGACCGTGAAGTCGGCGGGGGCGGTCGCCCCGTCGAACAGCCGCTTCCCGTCCCCGACCACCGTCGGGAAGACGAGCAGGCGGAACACGTCGACCAGCCCGGCCGCGTGGAGGGTCCGGGCGAGCCGCCAGCTGCCGTGGACCTGGATCTCACCACCGGGGCCGTCCTTGAGCGCCCGGACGCGTCCGAGGACGTCGTCGGCGATGAGCGTGGTGTCGCCCCAGTCCGCTCCGGACCGGCCCGCGGTGGTCGAGACCAGGTACTTGGGCCGGTTGTTGAGTGCCGCTGCCACCGTGTCGCCGGGATCGGTGACCTGCCGCCAGTAGTCGCGCATCATGGCGTAGGTCGTGCGGCCGAACAGCAGGGACTCCCCCGCGGTGAACCACCCTTCCACGATCGCGCCCATGTCCTCGTCCGCGTGGGGGACCAGCCACCCTCCCCGGGTGAAGCCGCCGCTGGTGTCCTCCTCCGGTGCCCCGGGCCCCTGCATCACGCCGTCGAGGCTGAGCAGGGTGTTCACGCTGAGCTCCATGGTGTCTCCTGTCGCGCCGGTCGGCCCGTGTGGCCGTCTCCATCATGACGTCGTACGGCCGGCCGGGGCCTCGACATGCCGGGGAGGGTGGCCCGAAGGCCTGTGGAGGCGGCTGCGGGGCCGTCGGCCCCGAACCCGGGGCCCCGCCCGGGGTCAGCCGTCCACCGCGGCCGCGCAGCGGGCGGCCTGGGCGCGGAAGGCGTCGGCGAGTTCGGGCGGCCCGCTGACCAGGGTGAAGTCGGTTTGTACCGACGTGATCATCCAGACCAGGTCGGAGGGCGTCTCCGCCCCCACGTGGAACAGGCAGCTGTGCTCGTCGACGGCCTCCAGGACCCCCATGCCCGGCCACACGTTCCCGGCGACGGCCTCGGAGGAGGCGTGCAGCCTGACAATGGCGCGGTAGGGCCAGGTTCCCGAGGACAGCTGGTGGGTGAGGTAGGCGGCCGCGTCGCCGCGGGGAGGCTCACGGGGGGCGAAGCGGGGTCCGGTGAGGGCTCTCGGGGTGAGCCGGTCCACGCGGAAACTGCGCCAGTCGTCGCGGTCGGTGTCGAAGGCGACCAGGTACCAGCGCCGGCCGAAACTGACCAGGCTGTGCGGTTCGACCGTCCGGACCGTGGCCCCTCCCCGCGGACTCGTGTAGTCGAAGCGCAGGCGCTCCCTGCGCCGGCAGGCCTCGGCGACCGCCACGAGCGTCTCGGAGGACACCGTCGGCCCGGGTTGGGCACCGGCCCGGACGGTGGCGCCGTGGAGGGTGTTGACCCGCTGCCGCAGCCGTGAGGGCAGCACCTGTTCGAGCTTGGCGAGCGCGCGCAGCGACGCCTCCTCGCTGCCCCTGACCGAACCGTCGGCGGCGGTGCGCAGCCCCACCACCACGGCGACGGCCTCCTCGTCGTCGAGCAGCAGCGGCGGCATCGCGGCGCCCGACGCCAGCCGGTACCCGGCGGTGCCCCGGGTGGCGTGCACCGGGTAGCCGAGGGCGCGCAGGCGGTCCATGTCGCGGCGGATCGTGCGCGTCGTGACGCCGAGCCGCTCGGCCAGGTCGGTGCCGGACCAGTCGCGCGGGGTCTGCAGGAGCGAGAGCAACGCGAGAAGCCGCGCCGAGGTTTCTGCCATACGTCCGATTCTGCCGTTCCCTTAGGAAGGAACCTGACCTAACCGGTTCCTAGGGTTCACCCATGACCGACACCGAGCAGTACCAGCAGGAGATCCGCCCCTTCCGCGTCGAGGTTCCGCAGGCGCAGCTGTCCGATCTGGCGCAACGACTGGCCGACACCCGGTGGCCGGACGAGGTGCCGGGGGTGGGCTGGAGCCGCGGCGTCCCGGTGGGGTACCTGAGGGAGCTGGCCGAGTACTGGCGTACCGCCTACGACTGGCGGTCCCACGAGGCGGAGCTCAACGGGCACCCCCAGTTCACCACCGTCGTCGACGGGCAGAACCTCCACTTCCTGCACGTGCGCTCACCGGAGGCGGACGCCACGCCGCTGCTGTTGCTGCACGGGTGGCCTGGGGCGGTCACGGACTTCCTGGACGTCGTCGGCCCGCTCACCGACCCCCGTGCCCACGGCGGCGACCCCGCGGAGGCGTTCCACCTGGTGGTCCCGTCCCTTCCGGGGTTCGGCTTCTCGACGCCGCTGGCCGGTCCCGGCATGGGCGTGGCCAGGATGGCCGGGGTCCTCGTCGAACTGATGTCGCGGCTCGGCTACGGGCGCTACGGCGTCCAGGGGTACGACACCGGTTCGTGGGTCGCTCCCGAGGTGGGGAAGCAGGCGCCGGACAGGGTCGTCGGGGTGCACCTCAACGCCATGGTCACGTTCCCCGTCGCGGAGGGCGACACGGAGGGTCTGACCGCTGTGGAGGAGGAGCGCTGGCAGTCGATGCAGGACTACAACGACGGGTACCTCCAGTGCAACGCGAAGCGTCCGCAGACGGTGGCCTACGGGCTCAACGACTCACCGGTGGGGCAGTTGGCCTGGATGGTCGAGAAGTTCAAGGAGCTCAGCGAACCGGAGGAGGCCCTGCCCGAGGCCGCCCTGGACCGCGACCGGATGCTCACGTGCGTGTCGCTGTACTGGTTGACCGGCACCGCGGGCTCGGCGGCGCAGATCTACTACGAGGAGATCTCCGCGAACACCTGGGCGGACGACTCGGCCGGTGACCGGGGCGGTTCCGGTGGGGAGGGGGAGGGGCAGGGCTGGGCCCCTGAGCGGGGGACGGTGCCGACGGGTGTGCTGGTCGCCGCGCGGGACGTGACCGTGCGCCGTTGGGCGGAGCGGGACCACAACGTCGTGCGGTGGACCGAACCCGGCCGGGGCGGCCACTTCCTGTCGATGGAGGAGCCGGAACTCCTGGTCGGGGACGTCCGCGCGTTCTTCCGGGAGCTGGTCTGACACCGGGCCCCACCCACCCCACCGACCAGCACGACCCAAGCCACAGGGGGTTGCCTCGGGGGGTTCGGGGGGTCTCCCCCCGGTAAACACGAAGGACGACCCGGCGAGCGCGGTCACGCGCGAGCAGGGTCGCTCGGAGCCGCGTGAACCTCGGGGGACGTGACCACAACCCGCAAGACGCGGCCTCACGTTGCGAGGAAGCGCTCCACCCGCCCCACCGACCAGCACGACCCAGACCACAGGGGGTTGCCTCGGGGGTCTGGGGGTCGTCCCCCAGAAGGAATGACGAAGGCGACCCGGCGAGGCGGACGAAGTCCGCCGAGCAGGGTCGCCCAGAGTCTCGTGGAGCTATGGGGATTCGAACCCCAGACCTCCTCCATGCCATGGAGGCGCGCTACCAACTGCGCCATAGCCCCGTGTGGGAGTCGAGGGGCTTGCGCCCTGCCGACTCCCAGAACCATAGCGGAATCCGGCGAGAACGTCGAAACGGTTTCAGGCGTCGTCGCTGAGGACCACGGGTTCGGGCAGGCTCGCCGCGTTGTGCTCCATGAGCCGCCACTGCCCCCGTCTCTCCTGGAGCACCGACCAGCAGCAGTTGCCGAGCGGGCCCAGGATCTCGCGCTGCTCGTCGGGGACGCCGAGCATGCGGGAGATCCCGACCCGCAGGGCCGCACCGTGGCTGACCACCGCGAGCAGCCCTCCGGCCGGGGTTTTGGCCAGTCCCCTGTCGATGGCGGCCCGCATCCGGTCGCCGACCTCGGAGATGGGCTCGCCGTCGGGGATGGCCATCCGAGCGTGCTCGGACGGCCAGCGCGCGGCGAGCTCCACCCCGGTCCGCCCTTCCCAGGACCCTCCGAAGCGTTCGCGCAACCCCTTGTCGAACTCCACCCCCACCCCGCAGGCGCGGCTGAGGTACCCGGCGGTGTCGGCGGCCCTCTTCAGGTCGGAGGCGACGATGACGTCGGGGGAGAGTGAGGCGAGCATGTCCCCCCCACGCCGTGCCTGGGCGTGGCCGACCTGATCGAGTTCGATGTCGGTCTGCCCCTGGAAGCGGTTCTCCACGTTCCAGGCCGTTCGTCCGTGCCGCCAGAACAGCACGCGGGGGGTGTCGCTCACGTGGGGTGTCTCTCCGCTCGGAGTGTGTCGGGAAGGGTTACTGCTCGTCGAGGGCGGTGCGCTCGGTTCCGCGCGATCCCTCGGGGAGCTCGATCTCGGGGCAGTCCTTCCACAGCCGTTCGAGGCCGTAGTAGCCGCGCTCCTCCTCGTGCTGGACGTGCACGACGATGTCGGCGTAGTCCAGGAGCACCCAGCGGCCGTCGCGCTCGCCCTCGCGGCGGAGCGGCTTGGCGCCGCCCTTCAGGCGGAGCTGGTCCTCGATCTCGTCGACGATCGAGCGCACCTGGCGGTCGTTGGGGGCCGAGCAGAGCACGAACGCCTCGGTGATGACCAGCTGTTCGCTGACGTCGTAGGCGATGATCTCCTGGGCGAGCTTGTCGGAGGCGGCCTCTGCCGCCACCTTGACGAGCTCGAGAGCCCTGTCGGTTACTGTCACGTTGTCCTTGTTGCCTTTCAGCTGTCCCGGTAGAGCCCGGTCTTGTGGATGTAGCGAACGATGCCGTCGGGGACCAGATACCAGATGGGTTCGCCCTTGCGGACCCGCTCCCGGCACTCGGTCGAGGAGATCGCCAGCGCGGGGACCTCCACCAGGGAGACCTTGCCCTCGGGCAGTCCTGAGTCACTGAGATGGTGACCGGGACGGTTACAGCCTACGAAATGCGCGAGATCGAAAAGTTCGTCGACGTTGTGCCAGCTGAGAATGGCGCCCAGCGCGTCGGCTCCGGTGATGAAGTACAGCTCCACGTCGGGGCCGTACTTGAAGCGCATCTCACGGAGGGTGTCGAGGGTGTAGGTGGGACCGGAGCGGTCGATCTCGACACGGTCCACCCGGAACTGGGGGTTCTCGGCGGTCGCGATGACCGTCATCAGGTAGCGGTCCTCGGAGGGGGTCACCTTGGCGGGGTCCTTCTGCCAGGGTTGCCCGGTGGGGACGAACACCACCTCGTCGAGCCCGAAGAGGTGGGCGACCTCACTGGCGGCCACGAGGTGCCCGTGGTGGATGGGGTCGAAGGTACCGCCCATGATGCCGACCTTGGACGGGCCGGTGCCGCTCCGCCGAGGTGGGAAGCCGTCGTCGTGGGGGACGTCTGGAGCCTCGTGCGCCACTGTGCGCTCCGTTTCGCCGTGGGCGTAGGTCGTGTTGCCTGGATCGGCCAGACGAGAGTAGCCGACGACCGATGCTGCGGGCGTCCCCTTCCTCCCGTTTTGTTCCTGACACTGGAACAACGGCGACCCCGTCCGCTTCCTTCCCCGACCGGTTCCGGGCGTCCCGGCAATCGCGTCATATCTCGAAGGTCGAAATCGTGGCCAAGCGTCATCGGGCCGCATAGCATGCCGATATGGCCAACACACCAGACCGCGTCCGCGTCCGGCTCTCCGAGATCTCTCCCCGCGCCTACGAGCACCCCGCAGACCGTGGTGCCCTGGTGGCGCTGCGCTCGCTGCGCGGGTTCGACGAGGTGTTCAAACGCATGTCCGGGCTGTTCAACGAGCGCGCCCTGCGACTGATGTTCCTGTCCAGCGCCGTTCGCGTCGGTCCCACACAGTTCCCCCACGTCCACGACTACGTGCGCGACGCCGCCTACGTCCTGGACATGGACGAGGTCCCCGAGCTCTACATCCAGATGAACCCCAGGCCGAACGCCATGGCGATCGGCAGCCAGCGCCCCTTCATCGTGATGACCACGGGCCTGTTCGACCTGCTGGACGCCGAGGAGCAGCGTTTCGTCGTCGGCCACGAGGTCGGGCACATCCTCAGCGGCCACGCCGTGTACCGCACCATGCTGCTGGCCCTGATCCGGCTGGCGACGCGCGTGGCGTGGGTGCCGCTGGGCTACATCGGCCTCCAGGCCATCGTCGCCGCGCTGGAGGAGTGGTACCGCAAGTCCGAGCTGTCCTGCGACCGCGCGGGGATCCTGGCCGCGCAGAACCCGGAGGCGGCCAAGCGCGCACTGATGAAGCTCGCCGGCGGCTCCGCCCTGGTCGAGATGAACCCCGACGCGTTCCTGGAGCAGGCGCGCGAGTACGAGTCCGGCGGCGACGCCCGCGACAGCTTCCTCAAGCTGATCAGCCTGATGGGGCAGACCCACCCGTTCGCGGTGGTGCGCCTGGCCGAGCTGCACCGGTGGATCGAGGAGGGCTCCTACCAGCGCATCATCGACGGCGACTACCCGCGCCGCTCCTCCGACCGCGACGCGAGGGTCGGCGCGGAGGCGCGCAGTGCCGCCCAGTCCTACAAGGAGTCGTGGGAGCGCTCGGGCGACCCGCTGCTGGGCACCCTGCGCGACGTCGCCGGAAGCGCAGCCAGCGCCGGCGGCAAGATCTTCGACAACGTCGCCGACCGGTGGCGCAACGGCTCCGCCCGGTCCGACCAGGGCACGGGCGGGTCGAGCACGTCCTCCTGACCCGGGACCCCGCGCCCGGGACCCGCGCGGGGCTGCGGGACGACCGACACCGGGGGGCGGCCCACGACGGGCCGCCCCCTTCCGTGTCCGCGGAGCCCCTCTCCGGCCCGGATCAGCACCGGCGTGCCATGTACGCGCGGGCTCCCGCCCAGGCGGGGTGCTCCGGGTCGACGACGGCGAAGTGGTCGGCCCCCGCGACCTCGTGGTACTCCACGGTTCCGCCCGCCTCGCGCACCGCCTCCGCGTAGTCGCGGCTGTGTTCGACGGGGACCCGCTGGTCGGCGTCCCCGTGCACCACCAGGTGCGGCACGCCGGTCAGCGGACGCCGTACCGGCGAGCTGACCCTGTACAGCTCCGCCACGGGATCCGGTCCGAGGAACGGAATGACGGCGCCCTCGCCGAGCCCCGCCTGCGCGCACCGCTCAAGGTCGGTGACGGGGGCGAGTGCCACCACCGAGGACACCGGGGTCTCCCCCGCCGAGAGGGCGTTGAGCAGGGCCAGGTGGGCTCCCGCGGAGTGTCCGACGGACACCACGCGGCCGAGGTCGTACCGGTCGGGCCGCCGGGCGGCCCCGTCGGCGAGGAACCCCAGGGCGTCACCGACGTCGTCGAGCGTCTGCGGCCAGCCACCCCCGTCGTCACCGGTGCGGCGGTACTCGACGTTCCACACCGCCCATCCGGAGGCGGCGAGGTCGCGGGCCAGCGGGTCCATCAGGGTGGCGTCGTGCCGGTCGCGCCACCAGCCTCCGTGCAGCAGGACGGCGACGGGCGCGGGCCCGTCCGCCCTCCCGGGCTCCCAGCTGTGGACGATCTGGCTGGGGTGGTCGCCGTAGGCCACGGTGGTAGGCACGCGCTGCTCCTCCTCGTCGGGGCGGTTGCTTCCGGACGCTAGCAGGCGGGTGCCCGGCCGGGTCCGCCCCGCCGGGGCGGGGAGCCTCCCGCCGCGACCGGCCCGGGTTCACCGCCCGTCGGTCCCGGGACGCCAGCGGCGGTGCCGGGTGGCGCCCGCGTCCGGTGAGCGCAGCAGTTCGAGCCTCGGCCGGGGTCCGTCCGCCCGCCCGGTCGGCGGCCTGCGGCTGCCCGCCCGGTAGGGCTCGGGCCAGACCGCGCCCGGCCCGTCGTACCCCTGCTCCGCGGCGGCGTGCAGGGTCCAGTGGGGGTCGTACAGGTGCGGGCGGGCCAGCGCGCACAGGTCGGCGCGGCCCGCGAGCACCGTGGAGTTGACGTCGTCGTAGGAGGAGATGGCGCCGACCGCGATGACGGGGACGCCGACCTCGCGCCGGATCCGTTCGGCGAAGGGCACCTGGTAGCTGCGCCCGTAGGCGGGCCGCTCGTCCGGCGTGACCTGGCCGGTGGACACGTCGACCGCGTCCGCCCCCGCGTCGGCGAGGGCGCGGGCGACCGCCACGGCGTCGTCCGCGGTCGTGCCGCCCTCGACCCAGTCGGTGGCGGAGATCCGCACGCTCAGGGGTTTGCGGGCGGGCCAGGCGGCGCGGACGGCCTCCAGTACCTCCAGCGGGTAGCGCAGGCGGCCGGCGAGGGTGCCGCCGTAGCGGTCGGTGCGGCGGTTGCTCACGGGGGACAGGAAGCTCGACAGCAGGTAGCCGTGCGCGCAGTGCAGTTCGAGCAGGTCGAACCCCGCGCGGTCGGCGGCGCGCGCGGCGGCGGCGAACTCCTCCCGGACCGCCGCCATCGCCTCGTGGTCGAGCGCGCGGGGCACCTGGTTGACGCCCTCGCGGTAGGGGAGCGGCGAGGGACCGACCACCGGCCAGTTCCCGTCCGGCAGGGGCTGGTCGATACCCTCCCACATCAGGCGGGTCGAGCCCTTGCGTCCGGAGTGCCCCAGCTGGACGCCGATCCGGGCCCCGGTGTGCTCGTGCACGAAGTCGGTGACACGGCGCCAGGCCGTCTCGTGCTCGGGCCGGTACAGGCCCGTGCAGCCGGGGGTGATGCGGCCCTCGGGCGACACGCACACCATCTCGGTCATGACCAGCCCGGCGCCGCCCAGCGCCCTGCTCCCCAGGTGCACCAGGTGGAAGTCCCGCGGTGTGCCGTCCACGGCCGAGTACATGTCCATGGCGGAGACCACGACCCGGTTGGCGAGTTCCATCCCGCCGATGCGGAACGGGTGGAACATGGGCGGGCGGCGCTCGGCGGGGTCGGTCCCGGTCCGGGTGGAGAACCACCCGTCCACACGGGCCACGAACTCGGGGTCCCGCAGGCGCAGGTTGTCGTAGGTGACGCGGCGGCTGCGGGTGAGGAGGTCGAACGCGAACTGGACGGGTTCCTGGCCGACGTGGCGGCCGACCTCCTCGAACCACTCCAGGCTAGCCTGGGCGGCCCGCTGGGTGCTGGTGACGACGGGGCGGCGCTCGGCCTCGTAGGCCTCCAGCGCCTCGTCGAGGGTGGGGTGCTCGTGCAGTCCGGCGGCGAGCGCGAGGGCGTCCTCCATGGCGAGCTTGGTCCCGGAGCCGATGGAGAAGTGGGCGGTGTGCGCGGCGTCCCCGAGCAGGACCACGTTGCCGCGGCGCCAGGTGCGGTTGCGCACGGTGGTGAACCGCTGCCACCGGGAGTTGTTGGGCAGCAGGCGGTGGCCGTCGAGGAGCTCCGCGAACAGCTGCGCGCAGCGGTCGATGCCCTCGGTGTCGCTCTCCCCCGGCTGCCACTCGCGGCCCTCCGCGGAGGCCGCGAAGCCGGCCGCCCGCCACACGTCCTCGCCCATCTCCACCAGGAAGGTGCTGGCACTGTCGGAGTAGGGGTAGCCGTGCAGCTGCACGGGGCCGTGCGGGGTCTCCAGGACCTGGAAGGTGAAGGCGTCGAGGACGAGGTCGGTGCCCAGCCACATGAACCGGTTGCCGCGCTCGTCCAGGGTGGTGCCGAAGTCCTCGGCGTAGGCGGCGCGGACGGGGCTGCGGGCTCCGTCGGCGGCCACCACCAGGTCGTGCGCGGCCGCCAGCTCCTCCACGGGCGGCGCCGGGGTGCGCACGCGCACGTCCACGCCGAGCGCGGTGCAGCGGTCGCGGAGGATCTGGAGGAGGCGGCGCCGTCCGATGGCGGCGAACCCGTGGCCCCCGGAGGTGACGACGGTGCCCCTGTAGTGGACGTCGATGTCGTCCCACCTGGCGAACTCGGCGGCGAGCGCCGCGTACACGTCGGGGTCGGCGTGCTCGATCCCGCCGAGGGTCTCGTCGGACAGGACGACGCCGAACCCGAAGGTGTCGTCGGGGGCGTCGCGCTCGTACACGGTGACCTGGTGTCCCGGGTCGAGGTGGCGCACGAGCGCCGCGAGGTAGAGTCCGCCGGGGCCTCCCCCGACGCATGCGATGCGCATGCGGTCCGCCTTCCTGTCCGCCGCCCCTGGCGGGGCGGTCGGCTCCGCCGGTGTCACTGGAGCGGTGGGTACCGCCGATGCCACGGGTTTGGCCGGTGGTGTCCCGTCCCGGTCAGGGGGCCTCCCGCAGCTTGAACCTCTGGAGCTTGCCGGTGGCGGTGCGCGGCAGCGCGGCGAGGAACACCACCGAGCGCGGGGTCTTGTACGGGCTGATCCGCGCGCGGACGTGGTCCTTGAGCCGCTCGGCGCGATCGTCCCCCGGGGCGGCCCCGTCGCGCAGCACGACGTAGGCGCGCACGATCCGGCCGCGTTCGGGGTCGTCCGCGCCGACGACGGCGGTCTCCTCGACCTCGGGCGCGGAGAGCAGCGCCTCCTCGACCTCGGAGGGGGAGATGTTGTACCCGGCGGAGATGATCATGTCGTCACTGCGTGCCCGGTACCAGAGGTGGCCCTCCTCGTCGCGGACGTAGGTGTCGCCCGTGTAGTTCCAGCCGTGCCTGACGTACTCGCGCTGGCGGTCGTCGTCGAGGTAGCGGCAGCCGACGGGGCCGCGTACGGCCAGGTGTCCGGGCTCGCCGTCGGGGACGGGGTTTCCGTCGTCGTCCAGGACGGCCGCGGTGAACCCGGGGACGGGCAGGCCGGTGGAGCCGGGGCGCATGTGGGTGTCGGAGGCGGAGACGAAGATGTGCAGCATCTCGGTCGCGCCGATGCCGTCGAGCATGCGCACCCCGGTGGCGTCGTGCCAGGCCTGCCACGTGGCGGCCGGGAGGTGCTCTCCGGCCGAGACGCAGCGGCGCAGGCCGGACAGGTCGTACTCGCCGGCCCGGGCGAGCATGGCCCTGTACGCGGTCGGCGCGGTGAACACGATCGTGGCGCCCCGGCGCGAGACCGCGTCGAGGATCGCGTCGGGGCGCGGTCGCTCCAGCAGGATCGAGGCGGACCCGGCGCGTAGCGGGAAGACGAGCAGGCCGCCGAGCCCGAACGTGAAGGCGAACGGCGGGCTGCCCGTGAACACGTCGTCGGGGAGGGGCTCCAGGACCTGCGCGGAGTAGGTGTCCGCGACGGTGAGCACGTCGCGGTGGAAGTGCACACAGCCCTTGGGCCGCCCCGTGGTGCCGGAGGTGTAGGCGATCATGCAGGCGTCGTCGGCGGCGACCCGGACCGCCGCGAACGCGGCGGGGCGGTCGGCGGCGAGGGAGGTGAGGTCGTCGGGGCCGTCCCCGCCGTAGGCGAGGACGTCGGGTGCCGAGGGGAGGCCGGCTCCGGCGGCGGTCAGGTCGTCCAGGAACCGGGCGTCGCAGAGGGCGTGGGTGACGCGGGCGGCGGCGATGACGGTGGAGAGCTCCCCGGCGCGCAGGACCGGCAGGACGGTGACCGCCACTCCCCCGGCCCTGATGACGGCGAGCCAGCAGGCGGCGAGCCAGGGCGAGTTGGGCCCGCGCAGCAGGACCCTCTGCCCGGGGCGGAGCCCCCTGTCGCCGACCAGCACGTTGGCGATCCGGCCGACCCGGTCGCTGAGTTCCCCGTAGGTCCACGCCTCGTCGTCGCCGATCAGGCAGGGGCGGTCGGCTCCGTGGGCGGCGATGCTCCCGTCGAGGAGTTCCTCCGCGCAGTTGAGCCGGTCCGGGTAGCGCGGAACGGGCGGGTCGAAGGTGAGCACGGGCCACTGGTCGGCGGGCGGCAGATGGTCCCGGACGAAGGTGTCGGCGTGTCCGGTGGGTGACAGCGGTGGTGTCATGGTGGACCTCCTCGGGTGGTGAGGACGCTGCGGGAGGGGCCCGCACGGGGTTCGTCCGCGTGCGGGCCCGCGGCGTGCCCGCTCCGGGTCACATGTGCCGGGCGATGATCTGGCGCTGCACCTCCGAGGCCCCCTCGTAGATGCGGGGCGCGCGGACCTCCCGGTAGAGGTGTTCGAGGAGGTGGCCCCGGCGCAGGGCGCGGGCGCCGTGGAGCTGGACGGCGGCGTCCACGACGTACTGGGCGGTCTCGGTGGCCAGGAGTTTGGCCATGGCGGAGCGGACGGTGACGTCCCCGCCCCCGGTGTCGTACTCCTCTGCCGCCGAGTAGACGAGCAGGCGCGCGGCCTCGGTGCGTGTGGCCATCTCGGCCAGGGTGTGGGCGACGGTCTGGAGTCCGTCGAGCGGTCCGCCGAAGGCGCGCCGCCTCCCGGTGTGCTCCCTGGCCGCGGCGAGGGCGGCGCCGGCCATGCCGACGGCGAACGCGCCGACGCTGGGCCGGAACAGGTCGAGGGTGCGCATGGCCACGGAGAAGCCGTGGTCGGGCCGTCCGATGACGTCCTCGGGGCCGACGGGCACCCCGTCGAAGACCAGGTGGCCGAGGGCGTGCGGGGAGAGCATGTCCAGCGGGGTGCCGTCCAGGCCGGGCCGGTCGGCGGGGAGGAGGAAGGCGGTGACGCCCCGGGAGCGCGTGCCGGGGGTGGTACGGGCGAACACGGTGTAGAAGTCGGCGTCGGGGGCGTTGGAGATCCAGGTCTTCTCGCCGCGCAGCCGCCAGCCGTCGCCGACGGGGTCGGCTCGCAGGGCGAGGGCGGCGGCGTCCGACCCCGCGTCGGGTTCGGAGAGGGCGAAGGCGGCGACGGCCTCCCCGGAGGCCGCGAGGGGGATCCAGCGCCGGCGCTGGCGCTCGGTGCCGGACTGGAGGACGGGATAGGTGCCCAGGCCCTGGAGGGCGAGGGCGGTCTCCGCGTGGGTGTCGACGCGGGCGAGGCGTTCGCGGAGGAGGCAGAGGCGGGTGGCGCTGGCCTCGCGCGGGGGCCCTCCGCCGTGGGCGGTGCCGCCGGTGCCGCCGGTGCCGGGGAGGAGCGCCGGGAGGAGGCCGAGGTCGGCCAGGCGGAGGAGGAGGGGCCGGTCGACCCGGCCGGCCGTCTCCGGGTGCGGGGTGCCGATCGCGGCCGCGCGCTCGTCGACCCAGCGCGCGAACTCCCGGTCGTCGTCGTTGAGGGAGAAGCCCATGGGCGACCTCGACTCTCGTAGTGACCCACCCCACATCGTCAATGTACAGGAAGCGTGACGACCGTCAAGAGAGCTTTATGGGCAATCGTGGGGCGGGGTCGCTGGGGGTCCTGGTACAGAACGCCGTCACAGGGCGGGGGTCGGGGGCGCTATCGTGTCCGCGTGACGCCCATCGACGACCAGGCCGAGAACTCCGCGGACGGCGAGCGCGTCAACCGGCGCCCCCGCTCGCTCATCGTGTCGTTCTTCGGCACCTACGCCCGGGACGTCGGAGGGTGGATCGGCGTCGCCGACCTCATCGCCCTCATGGGCGGGCTCGACGTGGACGCCCCCTCCGTGCGCTCGTCCGTCTCCCGTCTCAAGCTGCGCGGCCTGCTCGCCTCCGAGCGCATCGGCGGTGCGGCCGGGTACCGGCTCTCCGAGGAGGGGCGCCGCATCCTCGCCCAGGGCGACAGCCGGATCTTCGGGCACAGGGTCGCCGAGATCCGCGACGGCTGGGTGCTCGTCGTGTTCTCCGTTCCCGAGTCCGAGCGCAGGCGGCGCCACGCGCTGCGCGCACAGCTCACCCGCCTCGGCTTCGGCACCACCACCGCGGGCGTGTGGATCGCCCCGGCACACATGACGGACCAGGCCCGCAGCACCCTCCGCGACCTGGGCATGGACGGCTACGTGGAGCTGTTCCACGCCACGCACCTGGACTTCAGCGACCTCACCGAGGCGGTCGCGAGCTGGTGGGACCTGCCCGCCCTCCAGTCCATGTACCAGGAGTTCCTCGACGAGCACGAGCCCGTGTTGGGCGCGTGGCGGCGCGGCCGGGGGCCGGACGGCCCCGAGCGCGGGGCTGCGGCCTTCGCCGACCACCTGCGCGCCGTGGACGCCTGGCGCCGTATGCCCTACCTGGACCCGGGCCTCCCGCCCGAACTCCTGCCGCGGCAGTGGGCGGGGAGCAGGGCCGCGCGGGTGTTCTTCGACCTGCACGCCCTGCTCCGCGGCCCGGGGCTGGAGCACGTGCGCGGGGCCACCGGCGCGGCCGGACCCCACTGACCGGGCGGCCCACCGGCGCGATCGGCCCGGACGCGGGGTGCCGTGGGGGCTCTGTCCCCCGCGTTCCAGGAGGTGGTCAGCGGGCTGTTCCTGGTCGGCGTGGTGCTCGTCCAGAGCCGGCTGGCCCGGAGGACGGACCGGGGCTGACCCCCGAACGCGTCCGGGGGTCCGCGTACTGCGCGCGGACCCCGTCGCGCCGCGCTCAGTCCGGGACCACGGCGAGGCCCACGAGTTCGACCAGGGCCCCCGGGTCGAACAGCTCCGTCACCCCGAACAGCGCCATCGCCGGGTAGTGGCGGCCCATCCGTCTGCGGTAGGCGCGGCCGATCTCCTCCTTGGCGGACCGGTAGCCGGGGACGTCCGTCGTGTACACGGTGAGGCTGACCAGGTGCCCCGGTCCGCCGCCCGCTGCCCGCAGGACGGTGAGGGAGTTGGCCAGGGCCAGTTCGAACTGGTCGACCAGCCCCTCGGCCGCGAGCTCGCCGTCCGGGCCGGAGGCGATCTGCCCGGCCAGGTGGACGGTACGGCCGGGCCCGGAGACCACGGCGTGCGAGAAGCCCTTCGCCGGTGCCAGGTCGGCGGGGTTGACGAGGGTGTGCGGTGTGTACGCGGGTTCGGAGGCCATCAGCGGCCCTTCCAGTCGGGAGGTCGTTTTCCGGTGAACGCGGCGTGGAACTCAGCGTAGTCGGCGCTCTTCATGAGCAGCGCCTGGGTCATCGCCTCCAGTTCCAGGGCCCCGGAGAGCCCCATGTCCAGTTCCCTGGTGAGCAGGGCCTTGGTCTGCGCGTAGCCGAACGCGGGCCCCTCCGACAGCCGGGCGGCCAGTGCGGCCACCGCCGTGTCCAGGCCGTCGTCGGGGACGAGTTCGCTGACCAGACCGTAGCGGTCCGCCTCCTGCGCCCCGATCGTGTCGCCGAGCATGAGGAGTCTGGTGGCGTGCCCCAGTCCGACCACGCGCGGCAGCAGGTAGGCCGCTCCCATGTCGGCGCCGGACAGGCCGACCCGCGTGAACAGGAACGCGAACCGGGCGGAGCGGGCCACCACCCGAAAGTCCGAGGCCAGGGCGAGGACGGATCCGGCCCCGGCGGCGATCCCCTGGATCCCGGCGATGACGGGGACGGGGCACTCGCGCATCGCCCGGACGACCTCGCCGGTCATCCGGGTGAAGGCGAGGAGTTCGTCGGGGGCCATCTCCAGGGTGCGGCCGATGATCGCGTCGACGTCGCCACCGGAGCAGAACCCGCGCCCCCGACCGCGCAGCACCAGGACCCGGGTGTCGCCCCGCTGAGGGAGTTCGAGGAGCAGGTCGCGCAGGTCGGCGTAGGCCTCGAAGGTGAGGGCGTTGAGCCGGTCCGGCCGGTCGAGGGTCACGGTGGCGACCCCGTCGGCGCGGTGCAGGTCGAAGTGGTCCCACTTCTCGGTCAGGGGCGCGGACGCCCGGAACGGACTCACAGGGTTCCTCCTCCGTCGAGGGTGAGGGTCTGGCCGTTGACGGCACGTGCGGCGTGGCCCGCGAAGTAGGCCACGGCCGCGGCCACCTCCTCCGGTTCGAGCAGGCGTCCGAGGGGGGTGGCGGCGGCCAGTGCGGCCTCGGCCTGGGCCGGGTCGCGTCCGGTGCGTTCGACGATGCGGGCCACGGAGCGCTCGGCCATGGGGCCGCGGACGAACGTGGGGCAGACGGCGTTGCTGGTGACACCCGTGCCCGCGACCTCGGCCGCGACGGAGCGGCACAGTCCGAGCATGGCGTGTTTTGCGGCGGTGTAGGCGGCCGTGTAGCGGGTTCCGACCAGGGCTGCCGTGGAGGCCACGAACACGACGCGGCCGTGGTCGCGTTCGAGCATGTCGGGGAGCAGGGCGCGGGTGAGCAGGAACGCCGAGGTGGCGTTGGAGCGGATCTGGCGCTCCCACAGGTCCAGCCCGGTGTCGCGCAGGGGTGCGGTCAGCGCTTCCCCCGCGTTGTTGACCAGGACCGAGGCGGGGCCGACGGTGCGGGACGTGGCGGCCACGGCGTGCTCGTCGGTCAGGTCGCACACGAGCGCGGTGACGTCGAGGCCGTGGGCCCTGGTCTCGCGTTCAAGTGCGGCGAGCCTGCCGGAGTCGCGGCCCAGGGCGACCACGCTCGCACCGCCCGCGGCGAAGGCGCACACCAGGGCCCTTCCGATGCCGCCGGACCCACCGGAGACCACGACACGCCGCACGGAGTCAGCCATGCGTGGACTGTATCACCGAGGTTTGACCACCGTCAGAAGGACGATATATGCCTGTTTCTCCCTTGGCTGCAGGGACGCGTGGTGCCGCGGTTCCCCGTTCCGCAGATCGGCCCGGACCGGGGTATGTCGGGTCGCGGCGCGGCGGGAGTGCCGCATGGACGGCGCCGGGACGCACGACAGCGCCGGCGGCACGGAGCCGTCGGCGCTGTGTGGGTACCGAGGTGGTGGTACCGGAAAGCCTTCTCGGGAAGGCTCCCCGGGGCGGGGAGCGGCCGTCCGGGCCGTCTCTCGCACGACGTTCGGCCCTGGTGGTGCTTCCCGGGCGCGAAGACGCGGTGCGGGGCGGCCTGGCGGACGCGGGCCCCGAAGGACACGCCCTAGAAGGCGGGACCCGCGGCCATGGCCTCGTCGATCGTGTCGGTGCGGGCCGTCTCGACCTCCTCGACCAGGTCCTCCTCGTGGGCCTCGAACTCCTCGGCCACGGCGGCGGCGAGGCTGCGCAGGGCGACCTCCTCGGTGATGATGCCGCCGCGGACGCGGTTGTTGTCACCGACCTGCGCGGTCGGGGAGTTGTCGGAGGTGACCAGGTCGCCGCCGACGATGTTGTTGTCGACGTAGACGCCGCCGCCCACGCCGGAGACGCTCAGGTCGCCGTCGACGTAGTTGACCGAGGAGCAGAAGCCGCCGATCTCACCGGCGCCGACCGCGACGGGGCCGGTCCCGCCGGTGTAGGTGGCCGCACCGATGACCTCGCTGTCGCAGAGGATGCCGCCGGCGGTCGGGTCGGTGACGGTCAGCGCCCCGCGCACCACGGAGTCGTAGATGTCGGCGTACTCGACGCCGTCGGCCTTGACCGCGCCGCCGATCCGGGAGCCGGAGACGTAGACGGCGCCGATCTCGGCGTTGACGCTCTTCACGGAGGAGTCGACGACGAAGGCGAAGCCGTCGGTGTTGCCGCCCTCGACCGGGACGGTGCGCAGGGCGGCACCGGTGGAGCTCTCCTCGAGGTAGGTGCCGAAGGAGCCGCGGTTGACCACACGGTCCCCGACGGTGGTGTCGGAGGCGTCGAAGTAGGCGTTCTTCTGGACGATCACCTCTCCCTCGACCTCGCCGCCGATGATGTGGAGGTTGGCACCCTGTCGGACGGTGATGTCACCCTGGATGACGGTGCCGTCCAGGAAGCAGCTCTTACCCGCGGGAACCGCGAGGTCCGTGGGCAGGGTGATCGCACCGCCGTGACCCGAGCAGAGGGTGACCAGGTCAGCCTGGGCCGGGGAGGCCATCAGGGTGACACCGCCGACGGCCAGGGCAGTCGTGGCGAGGGCCGCGACCTTGCTCCGGAGCTTCATGCGGGGGATTCCTTTCGTCGTGACCGTGGGGGCGGCGCTCCGTGAGGAGAGCGGGGAGAGCGCCGTGAGACACCACAGTGAAATTACCGACCTATCGTCGCTTTGGGAATACTTCCTACGAGAAGATTCGCTTCTGTCCAGGTTTCCGGCGGGAAAACATTCCATATGGCAATAGGGCGCCGACCAGCTGTCGTTACGCAAGGTTTTCGGGTGAACACGCAGGGGCCGCCCGGTGGGAACCGGACGGCCCCTGCGGGGTGTTCCGGCTACTTCAGATGGCCGTCACCGGTGACGACGTACTTGGTGGAGGTCATCTCGGTGAGGCCCATCGGGCCTCTGGCGTGGAGCTTCTGCGTGGAGATACCGATCTCGGCGCCGAAGCCGAATTCGCCTCCGTCCGTGAACCGGGTGGAGGCGTTGACCATGACCGCGGCGGAGTCGACCCTGGACACGAAGTACCGGGAGGCCTTCAGCGAATCGGTGACGATCGCCTCGGTGTGCCGGGTGGAATACCTGCGGATGTGCGCGATCGCCTCGTCGATGGTGGGGACGACGCGGACGGCCAGGTCCATGGACAGGTACTCGGTGGCCCAGTCCTCCTCCGTGGCCCCGACCACGGTCGCCGGGGATCCGTGCGCCTTCGCCGCCGCCATCACCCCCGGGTCGCCGTGCACGGTCACCCCGGCCTCGGCCAGGGACTCCAACACCCGCGGCAGGAAGGCGTCGGCCACGGCCTCGTGCACCAGCAGGGTCTCGGCGGAGTTGCACACCGAGCAGCGCTGCGCCTTGGCGTTGGTGGCGATGGCCACAGCCTTGTCGAGGTCCGCGTCGGCGTCCACGTAGACGTGGCACAGGCCCTCGCCGGTCTCGATCACGGGAACGGTGGAGTCGCGGACCACGGCCTGGATGAGGGAGCCGCCGCCTCGCGGGATGAGCACGTCCACCAGACCGCGCGCCCGCATGAGCGCGGTCGAGGACTCCCGGGTGCGGCCGGGCACCATCTGGACGGCGTCCTGCGGGACCCCCGTACCCGCCAGGGCGTCCCTCAGGACGCCGACGATGGCGGTGTTGGAGGCGTAGGCGGACGAGGAGCCGCGCAGGAGCGCGGCGTTGCCGCTCTTGAGGCACAGGGCGGCGGCGTCGACGGTGACGTTGGGACGGCCCTCGTAGATGATGCCGATGACGCCGAGCGGCACCCGGATCTGGCGCAGGTCGAGGCCGTTGGGCAGCACGCCTCCGCGGACGGACTCCCCCACCGGGTCGGGGAGTTCGACGATCTCGCGGACGGCGTCGGCGATCGCCCCGATCCGCTGCGGGTCGAGGGTGAGCCGGTCGACCATGGCCGGGGAGGTGCCCTCCTGCCGCGCCCGCTCGACGTCCTCCGCGTTGGCCGCCGTGATCTCGTCGGCACGCTTGACCAGGGCGTCGGCGATGGCCACCAGGGCGGCGTCCTTGACCGCGCGGCTGAGCGGGGCGAGGTCGGCCGCCGCGTCTCCGGCGCGCTCGGCTACCGCGTGGACCTCGCGCTCGATGTCACTCATGGTGCTCTCTCTTGGTTGGGAGACCAGCCCGTCGCATCCCGCCCTGCCGTGTGGAGGGGAGTGTGGGACACCGTCCGGGGTGAACCCCTCCAGCGTATAGCGCTGCCTCGACGGGCGAGGGGTCGTCCACAGGCCCGGGTCGGGGGCCCGCCGACGGGTCGTCCGGCCCTTCGTCCGCGTTCCGGACGGGCGCTGCGCCCGCCCCTCACCGAGGGCGAGAACCCCTGGTTCGCGAGTGACGAAGGTCATATTGCATGGGAGAGTAATCGCCCGACTCCGGAAACGGCCCCGACGACGGACGATAACGAAAGGTGCCCGCCCGGTCACAGGAAACGGGAGTCCACCCCGGGATATCGTCGCATTCTCCTGATCGGATGCTCTGCAAAGGCAGTCGCGACCCTGCACCGCCGGCGACCGGACAACAAATGCAGGGCACTTCTCCTCACTTCGGGTTCATGAACAGAACCGCGGTCATAGGTGTGCCCTTGATCGGCCGCACCTGAATACACCAAGAACGCGAGTGCGAGAATGACAACGATATTCGGTTCCCGGGCGCCCCACGGCGGAGCACCGTCCCCGGCGCGTGCACTGGACAGGCTGTCCAGGATTCCCGTGCTGCGGGAGAAGTACCTCCACCACACCTCGGAAGGGGCCGCGCCGGAGCTGTCCGACCTGCCCACGCTCGGCAGGGACGAGCTGGGCCGGGCCATCGACACCCTGGTGCGCAACGACCCCTCCGCCCTGACCCGCGCCTCCCTGCACGTCATGGGCGGCACGCGGTCGACCATGCGCATGGGGGCGGTACCGGCGGACCTGTACCTGGACGAGATCGCACCGCACGTGCGCCCGTTCGAACCGGGCGACCTGTTCACCACCCTCGGCACCCCCTTCCACATGCGGGCCTGCCAGGACCTGCACAACGGGCTGGCCTCCAGGGCCGGGGTGCCGACTCTCTCCATGGACGCGCCGACCGACCAGATGATCGACTCCTACCTCGACCTGTTCGAGCGCCACGGGGTCAACGCGCTGGGCACCACCCTCGACACCTTCCGAAGCCTGCTGCGCTACTGCGCCGCCTCCGGGCGGAGCCTGGGCTTCCTGCGCAAGGTGCTGTGGAGCGGCCCGGCCATGGACTCCGCGACCCGCTCGCTGATCCGGACGCACTTCCCGCACCTGCGCACGTGGGCGCTGTTCGGATCGGCGGAGACCTGGATCATCGGGCACAGCGGCCCGGACTGCGCCAACGACACCCTCCACCCGCTCCCCCACCAGTACACGGAGATCGTCGACGGGCGCATGCTGGTGACCGTCACGCACGAGAAGGCGGTCGTCCCGCTGCTGCGCTACGAGACCGGCGTCGAGGCCGAATGGGCCTCGTGCCCGTGCGGGCTACCGGGCCCCGCGGTGCGCACCCACGACCGCATCGACGCCCCGATGGGGCCGCTCAGCCGCGTGGTCTCCCCCCGCGACCTCGTGCCCCTGGCCCTGCGGCTCGACTCGGTGGAGGCGGCCCAGGTCGTCCTGGTCGACCCCCACACCGAGGACGAACGGCTCCACCTGCGGGTCCGGTTGCGCCCGGAGACCCAGCCCGACCTCTACACGGGGGAGTGGATCCGGCAACACGTCCTGTCCGAGTCCCTGGGCCTCTCCGAGGCGACGGAGGACGCACCCGAGTCCTTCGAGGTCATCGTCTCCCGGCACATGCTGCGCGAACTCCCGGACGGGACGGCCCCCGAGTTCCTGGTGCGCGAGGGGGGCCGCCTCCAAATCCAATCGATATCGACTCCTAATCAGGGTTCTTATGATACGTTCTCGGCATAGATTCAGGAGGACCGGTCGCACGCGCCGTCCGCGGCACCCCGGCCGCACCCCGAGGGGGCGCGCCGTCCCTGAGTCGCGTCGAGCACGACCACCGACCACAGGAGTGCGCATGCGGACTGTTCCGCTGACCACCGACGGCCCCACCGTCTCCGCCCAGGGACTGGGCTGCATGGGGATGAGCGAGTTCTACGGCCCCGGCGACGAGGCCGACTCCCTCGCGACCCTGCACCACGCCCTGGACCTGGGCATCGACTTCCTCGACACCGCGGACATGTACGGGCACGGGGCCAACGAGGAACTGGTGGGCAAGGTCGTCCGGGAACGGCGGGACGAGGTCGTCCTCGCCACCAAGTTCGGGATCGTCCGCGACCGGGACACCGGCGCCCGCAGCCACCGCGGGGACCCCGGGTACGTCCGCGCGGCGTGCGACGCCAGCCTCTCCCGCCTCGGCGTCGAGACGATCGACCTCTACTACATGCACCGGCGCGACGCCTCGGTGCCCGTCGAGGAGACCGTCGGGGCCATGGCCGAGCTGGTCGCCCAGGGCAAGGTGCGCCACCTCGGGCTCTCCGAGGTGAGCGCCGACGAGCTGCGTGCCGCCCACGCCGTGCACCCCATCACCGCGGTGCAGACCGAGTGGTCCCTGTGGAGCCGCGACGTGGAGGAGTCCGTGGTGGGCGAGTGCGCACGGCTCGGTGTGGGCTTCGTCCCCTACTCCCCGCTGGGCCGGGGCTTCCTCACCGGAGCGCTCCCCCCGGCGGACGAGCTCCCCGCCGACGACTTCCGCCGCGGCAAGCCGCGCTTCTCGGGCGAGAACGCCGTGCGCAACCAGGACCTGCTCGCCATCGTGCGGCGGGTCGCGGACGCCCACGGCGCGACTCCGGCGCAGGTGGCGCTGGCCTGGGTCCACGCCCAGTCCGAGCGGTGGGGCCTGCCGGTCGTCCCCATCCCGGGGACCAAGCGGCGCGAGCGCCTGGACGAGAACACCGGCGGCGCGGACCTGGTGCTCTCCCCCGAGGACGTCACCGCACTCGACACCATCGCCGACGCCACCGCGGGTGCGCGGTACTGATCCTCCCCCGAGCCGGGGGCCGCCCCCGGCGCCGCCCCGAGGCCGCCCTGGCAACGGCCGACGAGCACGGAGGGACAAGCGCCCTGAGATACGATTCCCAGATGACCCAGCTTCCCATGGACCAGCGGATCGGTCATCACCTGAAGCGTGCCGAGCAGGAGCTGATCTCTGCGAAACACGCCGTTCTGCGGCAGTTCAACCTCTCGGTCCCCCAGTACACGGTGCTTCTCGTCCTCTCGGAGGAGCCCGGGGCCTCAGGCGCGATCCTGGCCCGCCGGTGCCTGGTGACGCCCCAGACGATGTCGTCCGTACTCGCGACCCTGAGCAGGCGCGAACTCATCGAGCGCAAGCCCCATCCGCTGCACTCCCACATCCTGGAGACGCGGCTCTCGCCCAGCGGGCGGGACCTGCTCGCCAGAGCGGACGAGGTGGCGATCCGGGTGGAGACACGGCTGAGCGAGGCCTTCACCAGCGAGGAGGAGAGCGAGTTCGTACGCTTGCTCGGCCGGTGCGCGGAGGTCTCCGCGGTGTCCCGCACCGAGCTCGCCGACCTGGGCGAGGAGTGACACCGGTCCGGGTCGGCGTTCGAACCGGTGAGACCGGGCCCCTCCGTGGCCGCAGCGGTCCCGGAGGGGCCGGTTTCCGCCCGGTGAGAATCCGCGACGCACGCCGGGTGTCTCCACGGGAGCTCACCGACAATGGATCGGACCGCTACCGGGACGGCGCCCCAGCGCACCGGGAGGAGAACAGGAGTTTCTCCCCGCCCCGGTTGCCGTCGTCGCCTCCCGGCCTTTTCCCGTGGGAAATCCACAAACACCGGTGAATTCCACCGGTACGGTGCCGGAGAAACAACGCGCGGTGTCCGGCGGAAGGCTGCCGGCACCGGTCTCCCACCGCCCTGACACGGGGCACCGGGCGTGCCCGGGTGCGGCACACGCCGCGCTCCCCCGCCCCGGCTGCCCCGGAAAGATGGCTCACGCCGGGGCGTGGACCGGGACCGCGTCCTCGGAGCGCCCCGGCAGCAGGACGGGGGCCGACGCCGCCGCCACGGGGCTCCACCGCACGAGGGCGAGCCCGACGCTCATGCCGCCGCCGAACCCCGCGAGCAGGACGAGGTCGTCCCGTTCGAGCAGGCCGGCCCGGTGCACCGTGTCGAGGGCGACGGGTACCGACCCCGAACCGGTGTTTCCCTGGGTCTCCACCGTCAGGTGGAGGTGGGCCCGGTCCAGCCCCAGGGACGGCCAGACGTCGGCGAGCATGGCTCCGTTGGCCTGGTGTGGCACGAAGTGGCGGATCTCCTCCCGCCCCACACCGAGTTCGTCGAGCATCCGGTGGATCGCCTCGGGCAGGCGCCGGGTGACGTACTCGCGCACCCCGCGGCCCTCCATCGTGAAGAAGTGCTCACCCCGCATCAGGGTCTCCGTGGAGGCGGGCAGTCGCGAGCCCCCGGCAGGGACCTTGATCAGGTGGTGGTGGTCGCCGTCGGTGAGCAGCCGGGTCCCGATGACGCCGCCGCGGTCGCGGGCCGGCCCCAGGAGGACCGCTCCGGCTCCGTCACCGAACAGGATCGCGGTTTTGCGGTCGCCGTAGTCGAGGATCCGGGAGTAGATGTCCGCGCCGATGACCAGCGCGTAGGCCTCCCCGTGGGGGCGCAGCAGGTGCTCGGCCACGGAGAGGGCGTAGACGAACCCGCTGCACACGGCGTTGACGTCGAACGCCGCCGCGGAGCCGGCGCCCAGGAGGTGCTGGGTGATGCTGGCCGTCGCCGGCTGGGGGTGGTCCGGGGTGGACGTGGCGACGATGACGTAGGCCAGGCGGTCCGCGGGAACACCCGCCTGGGCCAGGGCCCGGCGGCCGGCCTCGGCGGCGAGGTCGGAGGTGGCCTGGTCCGGGGCGGCGCGGCGGCGCTCGCGGATCCCCGTCTTGCGGCGGATCCACTCGTCGGTGACACCGGCGGTGCGGGCGATCGGGGCGTTGCCGACCACTTCGGCCGGCAGGTACGAGCCCGTGCCGAGGATGGCGATGGTCATCGTGCTGTCTCCTTCTTGCTGGACTGCGGGAGGGGGTCGGGGCCGCCCGCGCCCTGCGGCAGCGGTCGGGGAGCCGCCCGTGGAGGCGGTCGGTGCCGGAGGGTGCACGGGGGCCCTGCCGCGGACGGCGCCCGGCACGTGCCGGGCGCGGTCCGCGGGCGTCACGCGTTCACGGGCGGGAGGAGTGGGGCTCCTTCTCCCGGGGAGCCGTGGCCGGGTGGCCGGAGCCGAGGCGCTCCCACCCGTTGGCCTCGGCGTGCGCCACCAGCGTCGCGTCCTCACCGACGACGACCGGGGCGCCCACGGCGGACAGCAGCGCCAGGTCGCTGGAGTGGTCGCCGTAGGCGGTGCACGAGGACAGGGGAACGTTCCTCACCGCGGCGGTGGCCCTGGCCGCGACCCCCTTGGTCGCGCCGATCATCGGAACGAGGACCTCGCCCGTCAGGAGGCCGTCGCGGACGAGGGGCCTCGTGCCCAGGGCCCAGTGGGATCCGGCCGCCTCCGCGATCGGGTCCAGGCAGGCGAAGAAGGAGCCTGACAACAGGACGACCAGGTCGCCCTCGGCGCGGTGGCGGCGCAGCCGCTCCAGCACCGGGGTGTGCCAGAAACCCGACCCGCGCGCGGCCTCGGAGAACCACGCCAGGCCCGCGGCGCGCAGCCCCTCGACGGACTCCCCCGCCATGAGGCGGTAGTAGAGGCGGTTGACGTCCTGGCGGGGCACGCCCCGAGCCGCCGCCGCCCGCAGGCGGGCCACCGCCTGGTCGTAGGAGCCGGGGGGCCGGGAGCCGTCCCGGAGGTGGAACTCCAGGAACGAGAACATGCTCTTGGGCCCGATGAGCGTCTCGTCCACGTCGAAGAACGCGATGCCGCGTCCCCGGGTGCCCGTCCCGGGCACGTCGTACTGGGTGGTCATGGGATCTCCTGCCTGTGGGGGGGTCGGTACGGTCCGCGTCACGCGGGGAGGCGGACCAGGCCGACGTCGACCCTGCAGATCGACGCGCCCCTCTGGAGCACGTCCACCTCGACCGAGGTGGCGGCGGGCTCCGGGCCGCCGCTGGGCGCGAGGAACTCGACGACCCCGCCCTGCGTGTAGTAGACCCCCTCGCCCTCGGCCGTCTCCGCGTTCGCCGGAGCCGTACGCGCGCGCACCTCGGTCCGGGGTTCCAGTTCGCCGAAGCTGGTGAAGGTGGCGGTGATCTCGGCCGGGTAGGCCTTGGCGGGCGAGGTGCCCCGGACCTCCAGGAGGGTGTTCAGTGCCAGCTGGCGCGCGGCCTCGATCAGGACCATGCCCGGCAGGTGGTCCTGGGCGTGGTCGAACAGGCTCGGGTGCTGCGGGAGCACCCGCAAGGACGCGGACACGGCGTCCCCGTCCCCCGCGAGCCCTGCCAGGACCACGTTGTC
Source organism: Nocardiopsis sp. NPDC058631 (assembly GCF_042716955.1). Taxonomy (NCBI): domain Bacteria; kingdom Bacillati; phylum Actinomycetota; class Actinomycetes; order Streptosporangiales; family Nocardiopsidaceae; genus Nocardiopsis; species Nocardiopsis sp. NPDC058631. The sequence goes on from NZ_JBHXQY010000001.1 coordinate 236,155, forward strand.
GCTGTTCGACCTGCCGACGAGGTACGCGGCGGGGATCTCTCCGGTGACCGCGAAGTCGAAGGTCTGTGTGGAGGGCACCGGGGCTCCCGAGCGGTTGCTCAGGCGCAGCGCCCCGTAACTCGCCGGGGACTTGAAGCGCAGCCCGACGACGGCGTTGCCGACCTCGGTGCCCTCGACGAAGAGACGGAACCTGGCGTCGTAGCCGACGACGCGTCCCTCCTTGACCCTCTTGTCCTCGACGGAGCAGAGCATGCGCAGGGCGCACGGGGACGTCCCCACCGCCAGCCGCTCGGGGCGCGTGATGGTGATGCCCATGGTGGTGAGCACGAACTTGTGGTCGAAGGGAACCCCGTAGTGGGTGTGGGCGATGGCCAGCCCCACCTGTCGGCACGCTTCGAGCAGCAGCACCGGGTCGTGGAGGCGGGGGCGGAGCAGGTGGTCGCCGTAGTAGGCGTGCGACCGGGGGAGCTGGGCCGCGGCCGCGTGGGCGTCGCCGCCCAGCGGCTGGGTGTCGGTGACGAAGACCTCCGCCAGCGACTCCCGGTGGACCACGGTGCGGTCGAGGGTCCGCTCGTAGTCCAGGCTGGGGCCGTCCGAACTGCCTGTCGCGGTGTCGGTGTCGCCGTTGAGGAGGTGGTGCACGGGCGTCTGCATGGTCTGTCTCACATTCCTCGGGCTCGTGGACCTGATCTGGCGGGGAGGCCGCGGAGCGGGGAGGGCTTCCCAGGGGTGCGGGTGCGGCGGACGGGGCGGGGTCCCGCGGGGGACGGCCGGGAGTACCCGGCCGGGTGGTCAGCGGAGTTCGCGTTCCCGGACGACGAGGAACGTGACCACCGCGCCGGCCAGGGCGAGGAGCGCCAGGCCGAAGAACGTGGTGTGCATCGCGGAGGTGAGGCCGGCCGAGACCGCGTCCAGCGCGGTCCCGCGGTCCGCGGCGTCGAACTGGCCCAGTGCCGTCTCCAGCCGGCCCTGTGTGGCCTCGCCCGCCAGGGTCCGCTCCTGTTCGGCACTGGCGAAGGAGAGGTCGAGCGTGCTCAGGGAGAGGGTCGCCAGCACGGACCCGGCACCGGCGATCGCCACGCTCTCGCCGGCGATGCGCATGGTGTTGAAGATGCCCGAGGCCATCCCGGCCCGCTCGACCTCCACGGAACTGAGCGCCGCGTTGTCCATGACGCCGAAGGCGCTCCCCACTCCCGTGCCGAACAGGGCCAGCGGTGCGGCGAGCACGGTCCAGTGCTGGCCGGGCTGGAGGATCATCAGCCACAGAGAGCCGCCCGCGATGAGCAGGGAGCTGGTGGCGAGCATGATCCGCAGGGGGATCCTGGCCGCCAGCTGCCCGGCCAGCATCGGCAGGGCGAGCACGGGCAGCGTCAGGGGGAGGAGCAGGGCTCCGGCCTCGGCGGCACCGAACCCTCCGACGCCCTGGAAGAAGGGCGGCAGGTAGACGAGCAGGACCACGAAGCCGAAGGTGATGGTGAAGGGCTGGCAGACGACCACGACGAAGGTGGGCCGTTTGAACAGCGAGAGGTCGAACATCGGGCGCCGGACCCTCGACTCCACGACGACGAAGGCCGCGAGGAAGACGAAGAACCCGACCGCCGAACCGATCGCGCCCAGGCTGAGCCAGCCCGTCTCGGCGCCCTGGACGAAGGCCATGGAGAGCAGGAACAGGCTGGTGCTGAAGGTGATGACGCCGCCCCAGTCCACCGAGGTGGAGTTGGGGTCGCTCGACTCCCGGATCGAGCGGACCAGGAGCAGGACGACGGCGGCGAACCCGAGGTTCATCAGGAACACCATGCGCCAGTCCAGGAAGTTGACCATCAGTCCGGCGACGAACGGACCCATGGCCAGTCCGAAGCCGAAGGAGGTCCCCAGGAGGCCGAAGGCCCTGGCCCTGGCCGCGCCGCGGAAGGAGTCGGCGAGGATCGCCGCGCCGCTGGTCATGATGCCCGCGGCACCGATGCCCTGGACCGCCCGGGCGACGTCGATGACGAGGATGTTGGAGGAGAGGCCGATCACCGTGGCCATGGCCGTGAAGACGACGAGGCCGATGACGAGGATCCGGCGCCTGCCGAACCGGTCCGCGAGCCCGCCGGCGGCGAGCATGAACGCCGCGAAGGTGACGTTGTAGGCGTTCTGCACCCACTGGGCCTCACCGACGCTGGCGTTCAGGTCGGCCGCGAGCTGGGTGAGCGCCACGGCCGGGGCGGTGACGGCAAGCGGAAGCATCACGCTGGACAGGGCGACGGCGACGAGTGTGGCCACCGCCTGCCCCCTGGTCAACGGGGCGGGAGCGACCTGGGCGCTCGGCCGATCCGTTGCGTCTATCGCCATTCCCACACCTCTTGATTCGGATTCTTATGGTTATCCATTCGTGGATGAACATAAGGTATCTTATGCTCATCGTCAATCTTATAGACCTGGCCCGGTTCGCGGCGGTCGGACCCGGGCCGTCCACCGCGACCTGATCGATCGGAGCTCCACGAGATGCCGTTGACCAGTGACGACACCCCTTCCAGCCGCACACCCCGCTCCCCCGCGGACGTCCTCGTGGTCGGCGCCGGCCCCGTCGGGCTGACCGCCGCGTGCGAGCTTCTGAGACGAGGAACACGCGTGCGGCTCGTCGACCGCGCCGAGAGCGCCTCCCCCTTCCCCAAGGCCCTGCTGCTCTGGCCGCGCACCCTCGACCTGCTGGACGACCTGGGGGCCCTGGAGTCCACCCGGAAGGCCGGCATCGACATCCGGAAGTTCCGCTACTACTCCGCCGGCGAACCGCTGGCCGCGTTCACCTTCCCCGAGCACCTGATGCCGGTGTGCCTGCCCCAGAACGAGACCGAGCGCGTGCTCACCGAGCGGCTGCACGCGCTGGGCGGACGCATCGAGCGGGGCGTGCGGCTCCTCGCCCTCGACGGCGTGGACTTCTCCGGCGACATCACCGCGACCGACGGGGTGACCGCGATCCTCGAACACTCCGACGGAACCGTCGAGCGGTACCGCACCCCCTTCCTCATCGGCGCGGACGGTGCGGGCAGCGCGGTACGCGCCCAGATCGGCACCGGCTTCGCCGGCAGCACCTACGAGTCGGCGTTCGCCCTCGTGGACTGCCGCATCGAGGGCGAGCTCCCGACCGACGAGGCGCTGTACTACCAGTCCCCCCGGGGCGCCCTGGTGATCGTCGCCCTGCCCGACGGCGTCTTCCGGTTCTTCGCCAGCCTCCCGCCCGGGGAGGAGGCCGGCATCGAACTGCTGCAACGGATCACGGACGAACAGGGCCCGGGAGGCGTCCGGCTGGTCGACCCGGTGTGGGAGTCGGTCTTCCGCGTCCACCGCCGGCACGCCGACGACTTCCAGCGGGGCCGGGTCTTCCTCGCGGGGGACGCGGCCCACGTGCACAGCCCGGCCGGAGGCCAGGGACTCAACACCGGGATGCAGGACGCGCAGAACCTCGCCTGGAAGCTGGCCGCGGTGATCGGGGGCGGGGCCGGACCGGAGCTTCTCGGCACCTACGGCCCGGAGCGCAAGGACGTGGCCCGCCAGGTGGTGCGCGACACCGACATCCAAACACGCGGATGGATGCTCCGGCACCCCGTGCAGACGGCGGGCCGTGATGCGGCCTTCCGGCTCCTGGAACCGGTCATGGAACGCGGATACCTGCCCGTCATGGCCGGCTACCGGTTCCGGTACACGCCCACGCGGCTCACGCAGGAACCCGCCTGGCCCTCCCTGTGCCGGCTGACCGGGCGGCTGGCGGGCGCCGTTCGCACCGGTCACGCCCTCCCGCGCCCCCTCGCGGTGGCCCTGGGGGCCGCCGGCGCGGGGAGGGCGGGCGCGGGGGGCGGAGAGGAGCTCCCCGGGTGGACGCTCGCCCTCACCCCAGGACGCGTGCGGGCCCGGGAGCCGTTCTCGGCGCTCGTCTCCGACCGGCCCCAGGTGCGGACGCGGACGATGACCCCCGAGCAGGCGTCGGAACACCGCTTGTGCTCGGCTCCGGGCTACCACCTGATCCGCCCGGACGGCTACGTCGCCGCCCACGGGCACGCGCGGGACCACGCCCGCCTGCGCGTGGAGTTGGCCGCGCACCTGGGTGCACGCGGCCGGCGGGGGCCGGCCGGGGAGCCGGAGAGGGCCGCGCTGAGCCGCGCCTGAGGAGTTCCCCCGGCGCGGTCGGCCCGTCGCTTGCCCTCCGACCGCGCCACCCGGCGGTGCCGCGCGCCCGGCACCGCCGAGGTCGCGCCGCCGCCCAGGACGCACGGCGGACCCGACCGCGGTCCGCCCGGAGCACCGTCTCCTCCCGGCCGGGCCGTCGGCCCGGCCCCTCCCCCGCGCCCCGTGGCCCCCGGTCCGGGCGCGTTCCCCCTGCCTCCCCCGCCGTGGCGTCCCCGTGCGGGCACCCCGAGAACCGATCGGGGACGGCCGCTCCGCCGTCCGGTCACCGGTGGGACCCTCGACGCCTCAAGCCGCCGCGGATGCGTGCGTCCTCCGCGGACATTGCCGCACAGGGGTTCGCCCGCCGCACTTTCCGGAACGCCACGCGTACGGTCGCGCCCACATCAAGCCGGATATCGGTGAGCAAGGTCACTCGACCGCATCCGGCCACGAGGGGAACACGCTCCGAGACATCTTCCAACAAGTGAACATGACCTGCGGTAATCGCATGCTCACCATCGGAGGAAATCCCTACCATGTCCCGCCGTGATCGGATCTGCTTTACTGACCGAACGGCCCGGAACCTGCCATGCCATCACCGAAGGCATTCCCCCGAGAAGTCTTAACAAGAATTTCAGATTCATTTACGTCACCGCAGCTGTCCCCCGGCGGGCTGAACGCAATCCCTAGCACCCAGAGATGCGAGCACGAGAATGACGATGAATATCGGAGGAAAGGCGGAGGGGCCGCTCTCCCTGACTCAGGCGCTACAGCGCCTCACGAGGATCCCCTCGATGCGGAACAAGTACGGCCGCCACCTCGGACCGGGGCGCAGGCCCCGTCTGGTGGACCTGCCGCCCCTCACCCGTGACGAGCTCAGCGACGCGGTCGACGCGATGATGCGGGAGGCCCCGGACGAGCTCTCCCGGGCCTCACTGCACCTCATGGGCGGCACGACGTCCACGAGCCGTATGGGCGCGCTCCCCGCCGACCTGCACGTGGACGAGATCTCGCCCCACGTCCGGCCCTTCGCCCCGGGCGACCTTCTCGCCAGCCTGAGCACCCCCTTCCACATGCGCGCCTCACACGACCTCCACAACGCCCTCGCCGCGCGGGCCGGGATCCCCACGCTGTCGCTCGACGCCCCGACGGACCAGATGATCGAGCCGTGCCTCGACCTCTTCGAACAGCACGGCGTGACCGCCGTCGCCACCACCCTGGACACGGTCCAGCGCATCCTGCGCTTCTGCGCCGCGTCGGGCCGGAATCTGGACTTCCTGCGCAAGGTGCTCTGGAGCGGTCCGGCGATGGACGCGGGCACGCGCTCCCTGATTCGCACGTACTTCCCCCACCTGCGCACATGGACGCTGTTCGGCTCCGCGGAGACCTGGATCATCGGGCACAGCGGACCCGACTGCGCGGTCGACACCTTTCACCCGCTCCCCTACCAGCACACCGAGATCGTCAGCGGGCGCATGCTCGTGACCGTCACGCACGGGAAGTCGGTCGTCCCCCTGCTGCGCTACGACACCGGCACCGGGGCCGAGTGGACGTCCTGCACGTGCGCACTGCCCGGCCGGGCCCTGCGGACCCACGGCCGCATCGACGCCCCCTACGGTCCGCTCAGCCGCCTGGTGGAACCCTCGGACCTGGCGTCGCTCGCCCTCCAACTCGACTCCGTGGAAGCCGCCCAGGTGGTCCTGACCTCCCCGCGCACGAAGGACGAGCGCCTGCGCCTGCGGGTCCGGCTCCGCCCGGGAACGGAAGCGGACCTGTACACCGTCGAGTGGATCCGGCACCACGTGGTGTCCGGGTGCCTGGCCCTGGCCGAGGTCATCGAGGAGTCTCCCGAGACCTTCGAGGTGACCGTCTCACGGCGGCTGCTGGAGCAGTCCTCGGACGGCTCCGCTCCGGCGACGGTGGTCCGGACCGCGTCCCGGGACCGGTACTCCGCGTGAGCGGCCAGGGCGGGCCCGCCCTGCCGACGGGGACGGCCGGGAATTCTCCGACCCGGGAATAGCGCAACTCCCGCATCATGTTACGGGCTTTCGCGATGCCACCGGACGGGGATTTTCTTTCTTCTCGACCGTGCAAGCGGACGGTTTTTCCGAGGCCTGCCGCGCACGAAACGACCCACCCGCCGAAAGAATGACACACAATGGCGCCGGGCATCACGTGTTCAGCGAATGCACGGACTCCCCTTCCTCCTGGCACCCCTGTCGGAGGGGCAGCGCCTACCGGGGTGTGCGCCCGTGAGCGCCCCTGGGCCGGCCCTTCCGCGTGTTCACCGGCTCACCCCCCGCACCAGGAGCGGCCGAGGCTCCGCCCCGGAGGTCGGCCACCGCATGAATAACAGGCATCATATGCCAATAAGCCTTCACTTCTGCATAAGAGATCGTATACTCATCCTAGTTCGATCAGTCAGACACGGAAGAGGAACACTGCGATGTGCGGACCCCACGTGATCCACAAGGCCCGAAAGACTTTCATGACCGCCTCGGGACACACCCCGCAAACGCCCGGGGACACGATCACGGCGGAGCGTCCGAACCCGTCCGCGCGTCCGGTCGGCCGCGGTGTCGACCGGCGCCGCATGCTGACCGGTTCGGCGGCCGTCGGCGCCGCGCTGACCGGGATCGGCGCGCTCGGTGGTCCGGTGGAGTCCGCCCACGCCCAGACCATCGCGGGGATCAACCCCTCCCAGCTGAGGGTCACCGACCTCACCCACGTGCTCCACAACGACTTCCCGATCTACCGGCCCTACATCCTCGACCCCAACATCTTCCAGTTCGCGTCGATCGAGGAGGACGGCTTCAACGCGCTCAAGCTGGAGATCGACGAGCACACCGGGACGCACTTCGACGCCCCGTGGCACTTCAACGACAGCCCCGACGCCCTGCACACCCATGAGGTGGCGCCCAGCGACCTGGTCTGCCCGCTCGTCGTCATCCGCATCGCCGACCGCGCCGCGAGGGACTACGACGCGCAGGTCGGTGTGGTCGACCTCCGGCGCTGGGAACGGCGCAACGGCCGTATCCCCCGAGGCGCACTGGTCGCCATGGACTCCGGCTGGAGCGCGCGGGTGCTCCAGAGCGAGGAGGCGATGCTCAACCGCGACAGCGACGGCGGCGCCCACTTCCCCGGGTTCGACATCGAGGCGATCGCCTGGCTGCTGACCGAGCGCGACATCGCCGGGGTCGCCGTGGACACTCCCAGCTTCGACTTCGGCCCCGCGTCCGCGACCAACCCCGAGGCGCACGTCCTCCTCCTCGGCGAGAACAAGTACGCCGTGGAGATGGTCGCCCACCTGGAGACGGCCCCCGAGACCGGCGCGATGGCGGTCGTCGGCGTCGCCAACATCCGCGGCGGTTCCGGTGGCCCCGTGCGGCTGCTGGCCCTCACCTGACGCCGCGGTCGACACAGGGGCCCCTCGCGGCAGCGGTCTCCGAACCCCCGCCGGGGCCCCTGGCCCCGTCCCCGGGCCGTGGTCATCCGCGTGGCCACGCCTCCATGGCCACCCCGACCAGCGCCTCCAGTTCGGTGCGGTCCGCCCCGTCCCCGGCCTGGACGGACATCCCCTGGACGAGTGCGCCGAAGTATCTCGCCAGCGCCGCTGTGTCGGCCCCCCGCGGCAGCTCTCCGCTGTCCCGGGCACGCCCTAGATAGGCGGTCACCGCCTCCAGGGTTCGCGCCCGTCGCGCCGCGACCGCGCGCCTGACCTCCGCGTTCCGCTCTCCCACGGCCAGTGCCGCGGTGGAGATCATGCACCCGTGCGGTCGGCCCGGCTCGGTGAAGTCACGCGCCGCGTTCACCAGCAGTCGCCTCATGCCCTCACGGGTCGCCTCGGGTTCGTCGAGCACCTCCGCCGCACCCGCCCCCACGCCCCGGGCGTAGTGGTCCAGGCACGCCTCGTACAGCCCCTGCTTGGACCCGAAGGCGTTGTAGATGCTCGGCGGTGCCAGCCCGGTGGCCCGCTGGAGCTCACTCAGGCTCGCCCCCTCGAAACCGTGCCGCCAGAAGACGGTCATCGCCCGGTCCAGGACCCGTTCCTCGTCGAACTCGCGCGGGCGGCCCCGCCCCTCGGATCGCCTTTTTTCCATAGTGGCCACTATAGTAATCCCTATTCTGTAGCGTTCACTATGAAATGAGGACAGGATGAGCCGGACAGCGCTGGTCACAGGTGGTACACGCGGCATCGGACAAGCGATAGCACTGGCCCTCGCCGAGGACGGCGCCGCGCTCGTGGGAGTGCAGTACCGCGGCGACGAGGAGTCCGCCGCCCGTACCGCGAAGCTGATCGAGGGGCGGGGCGCGCGAGCCGTCACGATCCGCGCCGACTTCGGGACGGACACCCTGGGCGCGGTGGACGCCACCGCGGGAGCATTCCTCGCACAGGCCGAGAGAACCACAGGCCGAAGAGAGGTGGACGTACTGGTCAACAACGCGGGCATCGGTGAGCCCCAGGAACTGGGGAGGATCGACGCATCCACCTATCACCGGGTCATGGACGTCAACCTCACCGCTCCGCTGTTCCTCATCCAGCAACTGGCCCCCTACATGGGCCGGAACGGCCGGATCGTGAACATCTCCACCGGGTACACCCGTGTCGCCGCACCGACCCATCCCGTCTACTCGGCGTCCAAGGCAGCCCTCAACGCCCTCACACTGGCGCTCGCGCCGACCTTCGGGCACCGCGGGATCACGGTCAACGCCGTCATGCCCGGGGTGGTCGACACCGACATGAACGCGGGCTGGCTCGGCGAGCCCGGAGCCCGTGAGAGAGCGGCCGGCCTGTCGGTCTTCGGCAGGATCGGCGAGGCGGAGGACATCTCGGCCCTGGTCCGCTACCTCGCCTCGCCCGAGGCCCGGTGGACCACCGGACAGGTCATCGACGCAACGGGCGGGAGCGCCATCTGAGGGCTTCCCCGCGCCGCCCGGGGAGCGGGTCGGACCTGCTCCGGGGCGGCGCGGGACCCGTTCCGCGTCAGGACCAGCCGTAGCGGCTGCGCAGGACGTCCGCGACCAGCCAGAACCTCTCCTCGTCCATGACCGCCGCCTCGCGCCGGATGTCGTCCTCGTCGAACTCGAAGAGTCGGTCGACCCGCAGGAACGAGTCACGCTCCTCGCGGTCCCAGGGCCCCGAACCGATCGGCAGCCAGTCCTGGCGCTCCCAGTCGTCGGGGCGCTGCGAGGACAGCATCAGGCCGTGCAGGCGCCTTCCCCTGCGGCCGACGACCAGCAGCGGCCGGTCCTTGCCCTGCTGCGGGTCCTCCTCGAAGGGCACCCACGTCCACACGATCTCACCCGCGTCGGCGAGGCCGTCGCGCTCGGGGGCATAGGTCAGCCGGGTCGCGTTCTCTGAGGTGGGGATCTCACGGACCTCGCCCCTGTGGGGGTGGTCGTCGCCGCGTCGCATCGTTCGTTCGTTCACGCCCCGCATCCTAGGACCTCACGGGGGGTGCGTCAGCCGAGGGCGAGGAGGGCGTCCAGTGCCCGCACGCAGTGGGCGGCCTCGTCCTCCAGGGAGGTACCGCGTTCCCCGCTGGGGGCGGCTGACCAGCGCAGCGCCCGGTCCTCGACGTAGGCGGCCCACCCGTGGGCGACGGACAGCGACGCCTCCCCCAGTCCGAGGAGGGCCCGGACCCGCTCGGCCACGGCCGCTCGCAGGTCCTCCGCGTGCTCACGGCCAGGACCGGCCGCGCCTCCGCCGAACACCAGTGCCACGTACGCCCCGCGGCGGCGGTCCACCTGCCCGTAGTAGCGGGCGACGAACTGCGCCACGGCCTCCCTGGCGGGCAGCCCCGCGTCGGGGGCGGTGTTGCGCAGCACCCTGCGCCCCGCGGCGGCCACCACGGCGTCGTGGAAGGCCGCCTTGTTCGGGAAGTAGTGGAACAGCAGTCCCCGGGAGATCCCGGCCTCCCGCGCCACCTCGTCGACGGGCAGTTCCTGGATGGGCCTCTCCACCAGCATCCGCAGGCCGATCCCGACCAGTTGGCGCCGGCGCTCGTCCTGGGTCATCCGCGTGCGCCGCGGCGCTCCTTCGCTCACGCTGTTGAGCGTTGCTCAACAAGACCGTAGTGTCAACACCGTGGGCTCCGCCCCGATCCCGCCCCGCACCCCGCCCGGCCCCGGGTGCACCGGCACGACGAGCACCACGGAGAGGCAGCCATGAGCAAGGGAACGATCCTGATCACCGGCGCCAGCGCAGGGCTGGGAGCCGAGATGGCGCGCCAGTTCGCCGCCCTGGGCTACGACCTGGGGCTGTGCGCTCGGCGGGTCGACAGGATGGAGGCGCTGCGCGACGAGATCGCCGCCGACCACCCCGGGTGCCGGATCGAACTGCGTGCCCTCGACGTCACCGACGGCGACGCCGTCTTCGCGGTGTTCGGTGACCTTGCCGCCGCCTTCGGCGGCATGGACCGGGTGATCGTCAACGCCGGGCTCGGCAAGGGCGCCGCACTCGGGACCGGACGGCACGACGCCAACCGCCAGACGGCGGCCACCAACTTCATGGGAGCCCTGGCCCAGTCCGAGGCGGCCATGGAGATCTTCCGTGCCCAGGGGCGCGGCCATCTGGTGCTCATCTCGTCCATGTCGGCTCTGCGGGGCATGCGCAGGGCCATGACCGTGTACGCCGCGACCAAGGCGGGCGTCGCCGCCCTCGCCGAGGGCCTGCGCGCGGAGCGGGTGCCCGGTCTGGACGTGTCCGTCATCCACCCCGGCTACATCCGCTCGGAGATGAACGAGCACGTACGGCAGAGGACCCGGTTCATGGTGGACACGGCGAGCGGTGTCCGCTCCATGGTCGCCGCCATCGAGCGGCGGCGGGTCAGGGCGTACGTGCCCGCCTGGCCGTGGGTCCCCCTCGGTTTCGCGATGCGGGTGCTGCCCCTGTGGGTCGTCAGCAAGCTCACGTGAGCGGAGCCCCGCAGGGCTCGGCCGGGACCGCGGCGTGCGCCTCGCAGGCCTCCACCGCATGAAGGGGCCCTCTGGTCCCGCGCACGACCGCGGGTGTGCCGCTCGGCGACGGCTCTCCGCGCCGGGGCGGCCTCACAGGTCCTGGACGGTACCGATGATCGCCGCCCGCGCCCGGCTGCCCTCGGGCACCGGGACCAGCGGGTACACGTGGAAGGCGTCCGCCTCCTCGTGCAGGTGCACCTCACCGCCCGCCCTCGCGACGAGGTCGCGCAGACGTCGGGTGTCGGGCAGGAGCACGTCGCGGGTGCCGATGTAGAGGTCGATGGGGGGAAGGCCGGAGAGCGTCCCGTTGATGGGACTGAGCCTGGGGTTCGCCAGGTCGTCACCGCCCGCCCACGCCTTGGCCGCCTCCTTGAGGCCGACCGGGCTGAGCCACGGGTCGCGGCCCTCCACCTCCGCGATGTCGGGGTTGGACATGGTCAGGTCCGCCCACGGGGAGACCAGGATCAGCCGTGCGGGCCGGGGCAGTCCCTCGCCGGGCAGCGTCTGGGCCAGGGCCAGCGCCAGCCCGGCCCCCGCCGAGTCGCCGGCGAAGACGGTGCGCTCCGGGGCGGCGTGCTCCAGGAGTTCGCGGTAGACCGTGTGGAGGAAACCGAAGGCCTCGCGGTGGGTGTACCGCGGCGCCAAACCGTAGACGGGCACCTCGACACGGCACCCCGTGTCGGCCATGCGGGAGATCAGCACCCAGTGCCACGGGGAGATCTCGCTGATGTACGAACCCCCGTGCACGTACAGGACGGCCTTGGCCGGTCCGTCCCCGCACTCCCGGGGCAGGACGGTGTAGCTCTGGAAGTCCCCCACCGCACGCCGGGTGATCTCGTGCCGTTTGGCGACCCAGTGCGGCGGTTCCGGGTCGTCCTTGGCCTCCTCGATGCGCTCCCGTGCGCCCTCCACGGTCTCCATGGGGCGCTTGCGCGCCACCCGGAACGCCACAGCGAGCATTCTCGCCACCAGGCTAGGCATGGGTTTCTTCGCTTCTCTCCTCGGGGATGTACCCGACCTTGCAACAGAGGTCTCACGGAACGGACGGTCGGCAGGAGAGGGGCACGGGCACCGGACGCGGACCGGACCCCGTCCCCTCACACCGGCGACGTCTTCGGTCAACCCGCCTAGGTCGTGTTTTTTGGATCCTTCCGGGCTCGCGTCCACCAGGCTGCCTCTCGCCGCGCCTCTGCGCTCGTGAAGCACAACCAGGCTGAACTTCGCACATCGTCTTGCGAGAGATCGCCTGGACGGCCGCTCGCCGACCCGAAAACCTCCAAAAAACACTCCCTAGAGGACGACGAGGTCGTCCCTGTGCACCAGCTCACGTTCGTAGGAGGGCCCCAGCTCCCGTGCGAGCCAGCGGGTGGACCGGCCCAGCAGGTCGGGGACCTCGGCGGCATCGTAGTTGACCAGCCCGCGCGCGATCACGGCGCCCTGCTCGTCGCACAGGTCGACGGGGTCGCCCGCGCTGAACTCTCCTGTCACCCTCACCACCCCGGCGGGGAGCAGCGAGGCCTTCTCCCTGGCGACCGCCTCGACCGCGCCCGGGTCCAGCACCAGGCTGCCCCGACCGGCGGTCGCATGGGCCAACCACAGCTGGCGGGCGGACGGGCGGCGCCCGCCGCCCGCGGCGAACAGGGTGCCGACCCCCTCCCCCGCCAGGGCGGCCCGGGCGTTCGCCGCGGAGGTCAGCATCGTGTGCACCCCGGCCTCGGTGGCGATCCGCGCCGACGCGACCTTGGTGACCATCCCCCCGGTGCCCACACCGCGCCTGCCGGAGCTGCCGATGTCGATCCCCTCCAGGTCTCCGGGCCCCCGTACCAGGCTGACCACGGACGACCCCGGAGCGGACGGATCACCGTCGTACAGGGCGTCCACGTCCGACAGCAGAACCAGCGCGTCGGCGCGCATCAGGTGTGCGACCAGGGCCGCCAGCCGGTCGTTGTCGCCGAACCGCAGTTCGTGGGTGGCCACCGTGTCGTTCTCGTTGACGACGGGGACCGCTCCGATGTCCAGCAGGCGGCGCAGCGTGCGCTGCGCGTTGCGGTGCTGGACCCTTCGCATCATGTCCTCGACGGTGAGGAGCACCTGGGCGGCGTTGAGACCGCGCTGGGCCAGCTCGGCCGTGTACGCGGCGAGCAGCAGCCCCTGCCCCACGCTCGCCGCGGCCTGCTGGGACGCCAGGTCGCGGGGGCGGCGGACCATACCGAGCGGGGTCATCCCGGCCGCGACCGCACCGGAGGAGACCAGGATCACCTCCTGGCCGAGGGCCCTGCGGGCCGCCAGCACCTCGACCAGGTCGCGGATGCGCCCGGAGTCGATCCGGCCGTCGGGGGTCGTCAGGGACGACGACCCCACCTTCACCACGACCCTGCGGGCCGAGGCGACCGCCGCACGCCCCGCGGCCTCCGCGGAGCCGGTCTGTTCGAGTTCTGCGCTGTGCACCGTGTGGGACTTTCCATCCAGGGCGCGGCGCCCGGGTCGGGCGCCACGCACGTTCCTGTTCGGCCGGGCCGTCGGTCCCCGCGCGGGTCAGCCCAGCCGGGCGTCGCTTCCGCGCGGGCCCGACGGGACCACCTCGGCGTCCATGGACGGGTCCCAGTCGAAGACCACGGAGTCGTCCTCGGTGCCGATGTGCACCTCCGCGCCCTCGGTGGCACCGGCCTTGGCCAGCTGCTCCTCGATACCGAGGCGGTTGAGCCGCTCGGCCAGGTAGCCGACCGCCTCGTCGTTGCTGAAGTCCGTCTGGGTCACCCAGCGCGCCGGCTTGTCGCCGCGCACCTGGAAGGCGTTGTTGCCCAGCGGCACCACCTGGAAGGGCGTGTCCCCGATCATCTTGGGGCGGATCACGATCCGGGTGGGCTCGGCGACGGGGGCGGCGTCGCGCGCGGCGGCGACCTGCTCGCCCAGGGCGAAGGACAGCTCGCGCAGACCCTCACGGGAGGCGGCGGAGACCTCCATCACCTTGTACCCGCGCTCGACGAGCATCGGGGTGACCAGTTCGGCGAGCTCGCGCGCCTCGGGCACGTCGACCTTGTTCAGAGCGACGATGCGCGGCCGGTCGGACAGGTCCACCCCGGCGCGCTCCCCGTAGGCGGACAGCTCCGACTCCAGGGCGTCGAGGTCGCTGACCGGGTCGCGCCCCGGCTCGTAGGTGGCGCAGTCCAGGACGTGCAGAAGGGTCGAGCACCGCTCGATGTGGCGCAGGAACTCCAGGCCCAGGCCCTTGCCGTCGCTCGCCCCGGGGATGAGTCCGGGTACGTCGGCGATCACGTACTGGGTCCTGCCGGCCTCCACCACGCCCAGGTTGGGGACGAGCGTGGTGAAGGGGTAGTCGGCGATCTTGGGCCGGGCCGCCGACATGGCGGCGATCAGCGACGACTTGCCGGCGCTGGGGAAGCCCACCAGTCCGACGTCGGCGATGGTCTTCATCTCCAGGCGCACGTCGAAGGCCTCGCCCTCCTCGCCCTTGAGGGCGAAGCCGGGCGCCTTGCGCTTCTTGGAGGCCAGCGAGGCGTTGCCCAGGCCGCCGTGGCCTCCCTGGGCGAGGACCAGACGGGTTCCGTGGCCCACGAGGTCGGCGACGAACTCGCCGTCGGCGCGGGTGACCACGGTCCCGTCGGGCACGGTCAGGACCAGGTCGTCCCCGTTGGCCCCGGCACGGTGTCCGCCCTGGCCGGGCGTCCCGTTCTGGGCGTTGCGGTGCGGGCGGCGCTGGTAGTCCAGCAGGGTGGCGGTCTGCGCGTCGACCTCCAGGACGATGTCGCCGCCCCGGCCGCCGTTGCCGCCGTCCGGGCCGCCCAGAGGTTTGAACTTCTCACGGTGCACGGAGGCGCAGCCATGCCCGCCGTTCCCGGCCTTGATGTGCAAGACCGCCTCGTCGACGAAGTCAGGCATAGCTCTCCCCGTTGCTTGTCGGCCCCCGTGCGGGTGGCCTGGTGGAACACGCGTGTCACCCAGTGACAACGCGAGAGGCGGGCCAGTGTTCCCTGGCCCGCCTCGAAACCACAACGTCCGTGCGCGAGCCTACTCGGCTGCGACAGGGACGATGTTCACGGCCTTGCGGCCGCGGAAGTTGCCGAACTTGACCTGCCCGGCGACCAGAGCGAACAGCGTGTCGTCGCCACCGCGGCCGACGTTGGCGCCGGGGTGGAACTTGGTGCCGCGCTGACGGATGAGGATCTCGCCGGCCGAGACGGACTGACCGCCGAAACGCTTCACGCCGAGGCGCTGGGCATTCGAGTCACGACCGTTACGGCTGGACGAAGCGCCCTTCTTATGTGCCATTTCTCCAGGCCTCCTACTTCGCCGCGATGCCGGTGACGCGCACCTGGGTGTGCTTCTGGCGGTGACCCTGGCGCTTCTTGTAACCGGTCTTGTTCTTGTACTTCAGGATGTTGATCTTGGGGCCCTTGGTCTCACCGAGGATCTCGGCGGTGACCGAGTAGTCGCTCAGTTTGCCCGCGTCGCTGATGACGTTGCCGTCGTCAACGACCAGGATGGGCTGCCACGTGATGGTGGCGCCGGTCTCGTCGGAGACCTTGTCGATGTTCAGGACGTCATCGACAGACACCTTCTCCTGTCGGCCGCCCGCTCGCACGATCGCGTACACCGGGTAACTCTCTTCCTGCTCGCTCAACGAATAATGCTCGGGACCATCCCCGAGACGTGAGTTCCGGGGTCCGGGGTCCGGCTGTACCTGTGCCCAGGCCAGCCGGGAGGATCGCCCCCATATGGGTGGGGAGAAGCCTCGTTCCACGATCCACTGATCGCCTGTAGCGGGGCGCGGGGATCTGAGGGAAACAAACCCTGCGTGGAGAGCACTTCGGTGTCGGGGCGCGCGATTGTGGTGGAACGCGCCGACGCACCGTCCATCAGATTACCATTGGCCCGCTACAGACCTGCACACGTGCCGTGGGGGGGGGGGGGGGGGCCCCGCCCCCCCCCCCCCCCCGGCCGGACCCCCCCGGGCGCCCCGCCCCCCCGCGGGCGGGGGGGGCGGCCCCCGGGGGGGGCCCCCCGGGCCGCGGG